>DATNQT010000018.1:0-3465 GCA_036703885.1 Candidatus Sericytochromatia bacterium | reverse complement strand
CAACCCCAGTACAGCTGGGTTAACTACATGGATTAAATCCGGCTGAAACTCCTCTAAAGCCACACCAATTGACGGGCGTGGCAAGGCAAGCTTCAACTCTGGATACAGGGGTAGTGGGAAGCCAGAAACACCGTAGATTTTAGCTCCCTTGTATTCCGTCAGTCCGCCATCTGGCGACACAACCAGTACTTGGTCGCCGTTACGCTGTAAATGTTCGACCGTGTGACGCAGGCGCGTAACAATCCCGTCAACTTTGGGCAAAAAAGTTTCAGTAAATAAAGCGATTCGCATAATTTGTCGTTGGTCATTGGTCATTGGTCATTAGTCATTGGTGATGGGGTGTTGATCAGCAAACAACCCATCATCAACCAACGAGCGGTGACAAAGGACTATCTTCGCCAGGTAACTTTAGGTAGAATTTGATTTTTATCAACGCGGTGTTGATACTTACTGGCAAAGTTGAGGAGGGAGTCGAGCAAGGAATCGGAGAGATAGTGAGGTTCTAAGCCGAGGCTCAAAAGACTGGTATTTTTGGCGTAAAAGTAGTGTTCTTCTTTCTCGACTCTGGGGTTATCGAGGTGATCGATAGCAACATCAAGTCCCAACGTTGTCCCGGCATTTTTCACCATTACTGCCAAGTCACCCACGCTGAATAGTTCAGTGAACTGGTTGAAAACTCGGAATTGTCCGGGTTCTGCGGGGTTGGCAATCGCAATTTCCACACAGCGCACCGTATCCCGAATATCCAAAAATCCGCGAGTTTGACCACCCTTACCATAAACAGTTAAGGGATGACCGATGGCAGCTTGGATACAGAAGCGGTTCAAGGCTGTACCAAAAACTCCGTCATAATCAAGACGGTTAATCAACAGCTCATCCATGCCCGTTTCTTCGGTCAGGACACCGTAGACAACCCCTTGGTTCAAGTCTGTCGCCCGTAAACCCCAAATCTTGCAAGCAAAGTGGATGTTATGACTGTCGTGGACTTTGCTGAGATGGTACATACTCCCAGGCTGTTTGGGATAGGGAACGGTATCTTTACGCCCGTTGTGTTCGATGGTGATATAGCCTTCTTCGATATCAATATTGGGCGTCCCGTATTCACCCATCGTCCCCAGCTTCACTAAGTGGCAGTCTGGGAAATCTTGTTGCATGGCATACAAGAGATTCAGCGTTCCCACGACATTATTGACCTGAGTCAAAACAGCGTGTTCGCGGTCAATCATCGAAAAGGGGGCTGACCGTTGTTCGCCAAAATGGACAATTGCCTCTGGCTCAAAGTTTTTTAATGACCGGGAGAGGAAGTCGTAGTTGGTGATGTCGCCAACGAACAGGTCAATGGATTTGCCAGTGAGGTCGTGCCAGCGCTGGAGGCGTCGTTGAATTGGTGCAATAGGAGTGAGGGTGTCAACGCCCAATTCCATATCCCAGTGACGGCGCACCAAGCTATCTATAATACCGACTTCGTACCCTTTATTGGAAAGATAGAGAGCGGTTGCCCAACCGCAATAGCCATCACCGCCGATAACCAGGACTTTCATAACTTACTTAATAAATCTCGCTTGCCGATACTCGGTAAATGTATCAGGTTTGGGTGCCTCTAGACCATTAATTTCAGGAGTGCTGAGTGCTGAGTGCTGAGTGCTGAGTTGAAGACTGCTAGATAGCCTCGTATATGTCCTGAAATCGATTCATTTAGGCATTTTCTTGAGTATTGGTGCTTTCTTTCTCAGCATCCTCCTCCTCACTAAAGCTCTAGTCGCTCCGAGGTAGTTTTAAGAGCGAATTCTTCTCGCGAGATCGCATAATACACCACGTCATGACCGTAATAATGAGCATCTTTTATATAGCTCAACCCTACTTTTGTCATCACTCTTTGGGAAGCAAAATTTGTATGTGCTGTAATGGCAACAATGCGATCAAGTCCAATGGTTTCAAAGCCATACTTCAAGCTAGCTTTTGCACCTTCTGTAACGAGTCCTCTGCCCCAATAAGCTTTAGCTATGGCATACCCTAGTTCCACTTCTGGTGTATCCGCCAGATATTGCAGTCCACAATGACCAATAAACTGTTGATCTGGCTGATAAATTACTGCCCATAAACCAAAGCCGTGACGTTTCCAATGATCGAGCCGACGATTGAGCATAGCCTCAGTCTCTTCTCGCGGTATGGGTTTTCCAAAAGGTAGAGTTTTCATGACATCTGGATCGTTGAAAAGCTGCTGATGATAGTCATCGAGATCGTTCGGGTTAAATTGTCTTAGCTGAAGTCTTTCTGTTTCCAATATCGACATTTCTTTAGGCGCTCTATGCTTGGGATAGGGTGAATCAATCAATAAATAATCAGTTTAAAAGCGATGCGCGAACAGGTGAAGTTTTGGCGAGAGCCACAGTTTGGTAATTTGGAGTTATTGCACGCGAGATATATTACTCACTCCTTTTGCCGACATACTCATGAGGCATATGCGATCGCAGTTATTGAGCAAGGTGCAGAAGAATTTACTTGTCGAGGGGAAACTCATATTACCCCAGCAGGCGATATTGCAATTATCAATCCAGGTGAAGTACATACAGGACACGCTGTTGATGAAACGGGTTGGACGTATCGCGTGTTATATCCGGAACCTAGCATTCTTCAACAAGCGGCGTCCGATGCTTTTGGACGACAACAAGGAATTCCCTATTTTCCTAACGCTGTTATTCAAGACAAAGAACTTGCTAGGCTGCTTTTAAAACTTCATATTTCTCTAGAAGGTTTGACTTTTAAGTTAGAGCAAGATTCCCGGTTATTGTGGACATTAGCACGGCTGATTGCGAGACACGCAGATTTGCGCCCGCCGTTAAAGTTTGTAGGCAAAGAATCCAAAGCTGTGCAGCGAGTGCGAGATTATTTAGAGACTCACTACACGGAGAATATCTCGCTAGAACAGCTAGCAGTTGTGGCTAATCTCAGCCCATTTTATTTGCTTCGGACATTTCGCGATCGCATCGGTTTACCTCCACATGGTTATCTCAATCAAGTGCGTCTTATACGTGCCAAGAAGCTGTTATCCCAAGGATGCCAGATTTCGCAAGTCGCACATGAGATAGGTTTCGCCGATCAAAGTCATCTGACACGACAGTTTAAACGAATGTTTGGTGTTACTCCGGGGCAGTATAAGTTAAAGATAGAAGGCAAGCCCAATTACTGAATCAGGTGAAATAAATAGGCGATCGCACTTTACCTCCAACGTAAAACCTTTGCCAACACCATCATTGAGCGAGAGCCATTAAAGGGCAATATTATTCAAGACTGACTTAACCCCTCATCCCTAAACTCAGAGCATACTAGAGTTTCAAATACTACAAATGAAAGAGTTTTTCAAGGGCATCACTCGTGCCTTAGGGGTTGGTTTTGGCTATTTTCCAATCGCGATGAGTTTTGGGGCAGTATCAATCCAGTCAGGGCTTTCTGATACAGCGGCGG
>DATNQT010000017.1:0-2845 GCA_036703885.1 Candidatus Sericytochromatia bacterium | reverse complement strand
TGGGGAAGTCATGAGGGTGAAGTGGAAACTACACAATGGAGGAAGAAGAGTTTTTAAAGGTGTTGCACAATCAGACTAGAAGGCATTCTTGGCGGCTTGTGGTGACTCGGATGAGATTTCAGGGTGAATCTTGGCGATCGCGGTTTTTATTTCCCAATAGAACTGCATAAGTTCAGCGTCTCTAGGAATAGATGAAGTTGTACTCAAACAGTCAAGTTGAAGCGTTGATCAATGATTAAAAGTTCATTTCATAACTTAGTGAAGGTGGCTGTCAAGAAACTAGCTTCTTCGTTCTTCATGTCGATATTCACATTTTTGGGTCTCGTTGTCTTGGCAGTATCTGTAGTTTTGATGATTACCCTTCAGGCTCTTAGAATCGTTATAGCTTATACCAATACAGGCTACCGTGATAGGAGCAATCCTCCCCTCAATATCATGCTGTGTGAGCGATCGTCTCTTGAGCGCGGTAGCGGCTTATATAACAACTGAAATCAGCAAGTCAGTCTGAAAAATTCATAAAATACAAGAATTGCGTGGAATTCTACTGTTCCACTAGCCGCCGGAAAACCAAAATGCCCGTTCCACAATTTAAATGGCAAGTCTCGCCGCCGCCGCCGATACCCGAATGGTTTGTTGACGCTGTCAAAAAGCACTCAGCAATATCCAATGGTTGTCATGCCGCTCAACTCCTGTGGCAACGGGGAATTCGTAATGTAGAGCAACTGCCTGGATTTTTAAACCCAGATTTCTATCAACCTGCCAGTCCTTTTGAGTTTGGGCAGGAAATGCAATGGGCGGTAGAACGCTTGCGGCAGGCTTGCGACACCGGGGAAGTCGTGGCGATTTGGGGAGACTTTGACGCTGATGGCATCACCTCTACCGCCGTGCTTTGGGAAGGCTTGGGACAGTTTTTGCCTCAAGAGTGGCAGCTAATTTACTATATTCCCAATCGCCTTACAGAATCCCACGGTCTTAATTGTCAGGGAATAGACAATTTGCGATCGCAAGGTTGCCGATTGATTGTTACCTGCGATACGGGTAGCACGAACCTGAAAGAAATTGAGTATGCTCAAACGTTGGGCATTGATGTCATTGTCACCGACCACCACACCCTACCTTCAGAGCGTCCGCCAGTTAAGGCAATTATCAACCCCCGCTATTTGCCCCCCGAACACCCACTATTCCATCTTTCCGGTGTTGCCGTTGCCTACAAGCTGGTAGAAGCGCTTTACCAAACCTTGCCTGAAATCCCCCAACTGCCTTTAAAGAATTTGTTGGATTTAGTGGCGATTGGTTTAATTGCCGATTTAGTGCAGTTGAGCGGAGATTGCCGATACTTGGCACAACTAGGAATTAGACGGCTGCAAGAGCAAGTCCTATCCCGCAATCGTCCAGGGGTAGCGCGTCTATTAGAATTATGTCAGCGAAATGGTGATCGCCCCACGGATATTTCTTTCGGACTTGGTCCAAGAATTAACGCCGTCAGCCGCATCCAGGGCGATGCTTCTTTCTGCGTCGAATTGCTCACCAGCCAAGACGAACAGCGCACACTAAAGCTGGCACAAGAAACTGAATTAGCCAATACCCGCCGCAAAGGCTTGCAAAAGGACGTTACTCAGCAAGTTAAAGACAAACTTGCCCAACTCGACCTCTCAACTACCAGTGTAATTATCCTAGAAGACTCTCAATGGCCAATAGGCGTTTTAGGCTTAGTAGCAGGTCAAATCGCCCAAGAGTACGGACGCCCCACGATTTTGTTGAGTATGGGGAGTGGGGAATGGGGAATGGGGAATGAGGAATGGGCACAAGAGGGACAAGGGGGACAAGACGGACAAGGGGAACAAGGAGGACAAGGGGGACAAGGAGGATTTTCTGATGCTGCCCATTCCCTACTCCCTACTCCCCACTCCCCAATTGCCAGAGGTTCTGCCCGTTCTGTGAATAATATCGACTTGTACCAGTTGGTGAAGTCGCAAGAGCACTTACTACATCGCTTTGGAGGACATCCTTTTGCGGCGGGATTGAGTTTGCCAGTTGAAAATATTCCTCTGTTTACAGAAGCAATTAATCAGCAATTGAGGCAACAATCGGGGGGCACAGGTGCATTGATGACGCCTGTGCTTGAAGCTGACCTTATTGTGAAAGTAGCAGATTTGGGGAAAGAACTGTTTCAAGAACTAAAACTGCTCGAACCATGCGGGATGGGGAATCCCGTCCCAAAACTGCTGATTCAAAACTGTTGGTTTGAAGAAGTTTGGAATCGCAATACTCAGGACTTTAAAGGACGAAAAGTTCAATACATCAAGACTGAGTTAGAAATTTGGGACGACTCTAGCAGTAGTGGTTTTCCTGGTATCTGGTGGGGGCATTATAAAGATGAAGTGCCAAAAGGTCGATGCAATGTAGTGGTTGAACTGGACTATAACAACTATAAAAAACGTCCCGAAGTTCGGTTAATTGCCGTGCAACCAAACATCGATGCCTCTTCATTTAATGTCCCCATGCAGGTAGATTGGATTTTAGACTTTCGGGGTGAAAATGCACAATGGGAACAAGAAGAATTTTCCAACCCTTCCCCTGCCTCCCCTGCTGCTTCTGCTCCCTCTCCTCCCCTCTCCCTCCGCGAGTGTCCCACTAGCTGGAATGAGCTGCAGGTGTGGTTCCGGCGGGCGATACAGGCAGATCGAAAATTGGCGATCGCATATTCACCTCCTAGTCAACTACCGCCTCATGAAATCTGGCAACAGTTAGTAGGAATTGCTAAATTTCTCAGCCGTACTGGTCAGTCAGCAACTCTAGCACAACTCCAAGAAAAGCTCGATTTAAGCGATCGAACCATTCATCT
>DATNQT010000016.1:0-39307 GCA_036703885.1 Candidatus Sericytochromatia bacterium | reverse complement strand
TGGAATGATGCTATTGCTTTGTAATAGACGATTGGTTTGTAAGGAGATCGTCTGAAGGGTTTGGGCGATCGCCTTTTCTAGTCGCTCCTGCCATTCTCGCAGCTGCTCTGGTTTTGTGAGTGAGCTATTAGCAATTGGGGCGGGTTCTGAGGTGTCGGGTAAGGCATCTGAGTCGAGCGCAATTTCAAAAAGTTCAGGTAATGGTTCTTCATTAACTGCCGACTCAACTGTATTAGGGGCTGTGTTTTCAAGTTCAGGCAATGGTTCTTCACTAGCTGCCTGCTCAATGTCCGTAGCTTCTGTCTGGGGTAGGCGTTTTGAAGGTTCCTCTAAGTGTAAAAGTAACTGTTCTTGAGCCTGTCCTCCTAGCTGGCGTATTGCTTTTTGTAGCTTTTGCCGCCGCTCAAAAGACAAACTTAGAAAAGCCTCAGGGTATCCTTGAGTACAAACTTGATAGCTTGCCATAATCAGCTGCTGTCGTACTGATTGCCCCAGTAGTTTTAGGTATTGGGAGTAGGTACTATGAAATTCTGCCCTTAAAAGGGCGATCGCTTCATCTAACGCTTCTAAATCCTGCTCAATTCGCTCAATTGCTCTGGCCATACTCTCTCATCACTACCCACTTGGAGAATACTAGTGCAGCGTGGCGGAAATAACTATGCAGTTGAAAAAGGTTAAAAAGCTTACTTTACAAGCTTTCTTTCCTTCTGCCTCCTGCCTCCTGCCTGGTCACTGAGCGTGTCGAAGTGCTGCCTTCTTGCACTAGGCTATGCTCCTCTTAAATAAAAGGCAAAAGTTTTTCTCTAACTTTTGCCTTTTATCTTTTTCCTCCCCCATTTACTCAGGTAGGGCAAGGGGGTGGATTGCTTTTTACCTCAGGTTACTTAGCACCCATTTGTGCTGCAACTTCCTCAGCAAAGTTGGTTTCTTCCTTCTCGATGCCTTCACCCAGAACGTAGCGAGTAAAGCGACGGACTTGGATATTTTCACCGAGTTGGGAAATACTTTGCTTAACCAACTCTTCCACCGAAATGCTTTGGTCGCGGATGTAGGGTTGATCCATTAAACAGAGTTCCTTCAAGCGTTTTTCAATCCGACCTTGAACGATTTTCTCTTTAATGTTGTCTGGTTTACCTGACAGGTCATCCCGACCCATTTCAATGTCCTTTTCTTTTTGGGCAATGTCTGCGGGGATGTCCTCTACCTTCACGTACTCGACGTTCGGGCACGCTGCAACTTGCATGGCAATATTCCGCGCTAAGGTTTGGAACTCTTCGCGGCGGGCAACAAAGTCGGTTTCGCAGTTTACTTCAACCAGCACACCGACTCGACCGCCTGTGTGGATATAGCTGCCCACAATTCCTTCTGCTGCCACGCGACCGGACTTTTTCTCGGCAGAGGTAATGCCCTTTTGGCGCAGCCATTCTGTGGCTTTGCTCAAGTCTCCTTCATTCTCTTTGAGAGCCTTTTTGCAATCCATCATGCCAGCGCCGGTCTTGTCTCGTAGCTCTTTGACGAGTTGTGCTGAAATTTCCGCCATCTTGCCCTTCTACTCTTTGAACGTAATTACACGCTAATTATTCCTCTGTTTCCTCGTCATTATCGCTAAATGACGAGTCAATTTCGTCGCTGTCCTCGTCGCCGATGTCGTCCATTGCGCCGTCATAATCTTCGTAGTCGTCTTCGACTTCGAGCTGACCATGACGCCCTTCATAGATGGCATCTGCCAACTTACCCACTATTAGCTTAATCGACCGGATAGCATCATCATTCGCTGGGATCGGAATGTCTACAACATTGGGATCGCAGTTGGTATCCAGCATCGAGACGATGGGAATTGATAGTTTCTCGCATTCAAGAACGGCGTTGTACTCGCGGCGTTGGTCTACAATTACGACCACATCAGGGACTTTCCGCATCAGCTTGATGCCACCCAGGTACTTCTGGAGCTTACCCAATTCGCGACGCAGCACCGAGGCTTCTTTTTTCGGTAGTAAGTCCAGTGCTCCGCTTTCTTCCCGACGTTCTAAGTCTTTTAAGCGCTCCACACGAGTCCGAATTGTCTCCCAGTTGGTGAGCATTCCGCCCAACCAGCGCTGGTTAACGTAGTAAGCACCGCAACGGGCAGCTTCTTGGGCAATAATTCCGGCAGCTTGGCGCTTTGTGCCCACAAAGAGAAACTTTTTGCCCTGCTCTGAGGCAGTTCGCATATAGCTATAGGCTTCTTCCATCAACTGGGCAGTCTGCACCAAGTCAATGATATGGACACCATTACGAGCTGTGTAGATATACGGATCCATGCGGGGATTCCACCGACGGGTCTGGTGACCGAAGTGAACCCCTGACTCCAGCATTTCAGCCAATGAGATGACTGGCATTATTTTTTAACTCCTGATTCGGGTTTATCCTCCATCCAGGTGTATTTCTGGAGGTGTGATGCCTCAGAAACACCCGAAATCCTAGATGTGTGAATTTAGACAACCCTTCTAGGATAGCATAACTAGGTTAAAATTTATGTTTTAAAGTCAGGAATATTACCTAAAGCAATCTTTTTTAAACTCAGTACATTATTTAATAAGTGCCTAATATTACTTGAGTTCGACGAAACGCTGGAAGCATTGACCTACGATAGCCACTTGTAGCGAGTATTCAGCATTGATATGATAGAGCCACCTTATACATCAAACTCAGGTAATATTTCATACACCCTTAAAAAACTTCTCAAAAAAGCAGCAAGGTTTTGCCAAAGTTGGATGCACGCCTTTGGCATTGGTTCTATTGAAAAGAGGGGCAGTGCGTCAAGGCGGCAGAGGTCGCGTTCCTACCCTACAACTAGCGATCGCATAGTTGAACGAACTACAGCTCCCATTTGCCAGACTGTCCCTAGCTGCAAACCGCTCCAAGGAGCAAAAGCAGCATCCCTCCTCGACAACGAGGTGCAACGCATCAAGGCACTCCGGCGGTATAAAGTTCTCGACACGTCTCCAGAAGTCGGATTTGACGATCTGACGGCGCTAGCCGCGCATATTTGCGGCACCCCCATTGCCTTAGTCAGCTTAGTTGATGAGCATCGGCAGTGGTTCAAGTCAAAGGTTGGCATAGATGCAACAGAAACTCCTAGGGATTTGGCGTTTTGTGCCCATGCCCTACTGCAACCGGATGACTTGCTGGTTGTGCCAAATGCGTTAGAAGATGAGCGATTTGCCACCAACCCTCTGGTAACTTCTGACCCCCATATCCGGTTTTATGCTGGAACTCCATTAGTAACGGCTGATGGCTATGCTTTGGGCACTTTATGCGTGATTGACCGCATTCCCCGAAACTTAAGTAAAGAACAGTTGGAAGCTTTGCGGGCTTTAGGTCGCCAAGTTATCTCCCAGTTGGAACTACGAATTAATCTCAGTAAGCTAGAGCGCACGGTCGCCAAGAGCCAGCGAGTAGAGAAGGCGCTGCATCGTAAAAATCAGCAGCTTCGCCAAACCCTAGACCAGTTGCGGAATACTCAATCCCAACTGATTCAAACTGAAAAAATGTCGAGTCTGGGGCAACTGGTTGCTGGTGTAGCTCATGAAATCAATAATCCCGTCAACTTTATCTACGGTAACCTCCCCCACATCAATCGTTATGTTGAAGAATTACTTGACCTTCTATCTCTTTACCAACAGCATTACCCCAATCCAGCTTCACCTATCCAACAGAAAGCTGAAGAGATTGAAGTAGACTTTCTCGCTGAAGATTTGCTCAAAATCCTGACTTCTATGAAAGTCGGTACTGAGCGTATTCATCAAATCGTTCTTTTATTGCGGAACTTTTCTCGGTTAGATCAAGCCGAGAAGAAATCTGTAGATATTCATGAAGGTATTGACAGTACGCTACTGCTCTTACAGCATCGATTGAAAGCTACAGCAGAGCGACCCACTATTGAACTAATTAAAGAGTATGGCGACCTCCCACCAGTGCAGTGTTTTGCCGGACAGTTAAACCAAGTTTTTATGAACCTCTTGAGCAACGCTGTTGATGCCCTTGACAGTAGTCAGTGGTCAACAACAGACAATGAACAACTGATAACCCCTTCTATCACCATTCACACTGAGATGTTCAGTAGTAAAGATGGGGTAACCCCAACCGTAGAGCAACCAACAATGGATCGGGTTAGAATTTGCATTGCTGATAATGGTTCTGGCTTTCCTGAAGATATTAAGGAACGAATATTCGATCCATTTTTTACAACGAAGCCAGTAGGACAAGGCACGGGTTTGGGACTCTCAATTAGCCATCAAATCGTACACAAGCATGGGGGTTCTTTTCAATGCTTATCTAAGCCGGGGCAGGGAACAACATTCTGTATTGAAATACCAATTAGTGATTGAGAGTATCCCAATGCAAGTGAATCGTCCTCAGACTTCTGGGATACTGTTAGCACATAGGGGATATAGCGCTTCTCACTTGGATGAGGTACAAAGTTCTAGGTTTTCGGGAATTGGGAATAGGCAAGAAAGAGAAGATGTACCTCACTGATACGAGAATCGCCATAAGGAACCCAGAGGCAGATGGAAAGATAAGCAGCTCTCATAGCTGAGGGGAAAGTTGAGGGAGCGGGCAGCGATAAGTAGGTTGGCATTAATATTTACTGTTGAGGCAAGGCAGAGGGCAGAAGGCAGAAGGCAGAAGGGAAGAGGATTTTAATCTCTTAACATTTGGTTACATACCTTCGTTTATTTATGTCTACCTACTTAGAAGTTTTCATGAGCTACTAATTTTAGCGATCGCACCTTAGAAAACTTCTTTTCATAGCTCCAATTCAGTCAAGAGCTATTTCCACTGAATGACTGCGGAGTCTGACCTGATTTGCCAACAGTATCTTGAAAGTCTGACGAAATTGTTACTAAAAAAGCACCTTAGAAAAGGTGCAAGAGGAGGCTGCTAAAAATTAGCAGAGGTATCTTTTTGTCAGCTAACTCTGTGTTCGCGAGGGCTGCGGGCACCAGCTGAGGAACCAGCTAATGAGGCAGCTAAACCTAGTAACGAGCCGATAACAAATGACCACAATCCCTTAGCAGCATTGCCAGCAATATCACGCGCTTGGTTAGCAGTTACGTTGGGAGGGGTATTAGGTACATCGACACCACCCTGTTGTTGAACCTGGCTGATGACTTCCCCAGCATTGGACGCTGCAACACCAAAAGCACCCGATACACCACTTGCCAATAACCAAGAACTCAGTGCTAAAGTTGTTGCCCAGAGAACTGCACCATTCAGAAGGGCTGTATTGCGGTTCATCGGTCCACAGGAACGGGCTGCAACCCAACTTCCAACGAATAGAGAAATTAACAAACTGATGATTGACCAAATTCCTACACTAGTGCCAACGCCACCAGCGTTCGATCTAGGTGCCCCGGAACCTGAAAGGAAAGTTGAGCCGATCGCAGCACCCAGAGCACTTAAAATGAGTTGAGTGGCTAATGCAACCACAAGACCTGAAATAATAGGACCCCAACGCACGCGATCGTGATATTCGACGACTTGATTAACAATGGGGGTTTCGGAAACGTAATTTCCTCCCGGTCGATTTGCGTATGACATAACTTATTCTCTCCCTTGCTTCCTTCTCTGGTACTAGTTACTTTTTATAGGGGTAACTCCGTGACTTTTACTTTAAAGCTCAACTATTAGTTCTTCTTCTACCAGTGGAAAGAGTTAGCTTCTATCATTAGGAATACTTTTCCAACTCCGAACTCTAACTCTTCAGTGTGATTATTTATACTTTCAGCTCCTATAAAAGTAAATTCTCTTCTTTTATTTTGATTAGCAAAAACTTCTTTTAATTAATTCAACTTCTTTTTTTAGAGCATTAGTATCAATAATACCAACATACCCTCCAAATTGGTAAATATCACTACTATTAAACACATAAACATGATGAATTTGTAAAGGATTCACAACTAAGCGAAGCGTACCACTACCATCTTTAAACTTTAGAGTATCTAAAGTTTTATCAAAAGGACTATTCTCAAAAAATGGTGTTGACTTCTTTGTCATGCCAGAAATTTTATACAAACGATTTATTACCTTTTGCAAAATAGTTTCGTTACCACCAAAAATATTATTTGCAATTAAACTAGCTGTTCTAGGGCAATGTAAATATGAGCCATGAGCATCAGATATCCCTAACGCCATAGCTGCATCCAATTGACCAACAGCACGAGCAGCCTTTTCTGCAAGATTCGCATCAGTTGAGATGTACTCATCTCGAAAAAATAGATTTTTAGATGAATCGAGTTTTAGACTAGCCCGAATTGGAGAGGCAACAATATCTGATGAGTGAATGATATTAATCCATCTCAAAGGCTCATCTTGATATCTTTGAGCAAACTCCTTTATTTTTTCAGGACGGACATCTAACATCGTATTTAAAAATAAGATGGGGGAACCCATTGTAGTGATGCTCTTGAGGCAAACTTTTCTCACGGCGCTAGATTGACTCAAGCCATCAATCATTGCCCGAATGTAAAAGGCTGGATCTTGATCAGTAAATCTTTCCGAAAATAGGACATCCCACAAGATAACGCTTCCCAGAGAGTGAGCAATAATATGAATTTCAGTTTCTTCAGGGTTATCTTTTAAAAAGTTATATAAATCCTCTGCAATAATTTTCCTGATTGCTACACCACGTCTAGGATTGAGGTAAGCTAAAAAATCCCCAGCGAATTGGGAAAGAAAGCCTTCTCTAAATTTTCTATAACGAAAAATATCATCAAGGTTAGCTTGTGGGGATTCTCTTTTTAGTTCTTGTAAGTCTTGGTCAATACCGTTCCACATTTTCTCTATATCACGTAAAATATTTCCCCAAAAGCTAGCGTGGAAGTGAGGAAAAGATTTGTCCCTTTGCTGAAATTCTTGACGGATGAATACTCTTAGTTGCTCTGCATATTGAGCATCGCGCGTGGCAACACCATGAATAAAAAATACGAGCATAGTTAAATCATTGCCTGGAATTTTACTTTCCAGTATTGCTGCAAAAATTATAAAAAGCAGCCTGTCCTTAGAAAGACAAGCTGCTTTAAAAATTTCTACCTACAAGGCGGTGGATTACATCATGCCCATGCCGCCCATGCCGCCCATGCCGCCCATGCCGCCCATGCCGCCCATGCCGCCCATGCCGCCCATGTCAGGGGCAGCTGCTTTCTTCTCAGGCTTTTCAACAACCAGAGCTTCGGTGGTCAAAACCATACCAGCGATGGAGCCAGCGTTTTGTAGCGCCGATCGCACAACTTTAGCAGGGTCGATAATACCAGCCGCAATCAAGTCTTCAAACTCGTCGGTTGCAGCATTGTAGCCGATGTTGGTATCGCTTTCCCGCACCTTCTCAACAATCACAGAACCTTCAACACCAGCATTATCAGCCATCTGACGCAAGGGCGCTTCTAATGCCTTAGCAACGATGTCAGCACCGATTTTTTCTTCGGCATCTAGACTGTTTTTAATATCGGCGATTTTTGGAATCAAACGAATCAAGGTTGTACCGCCGCCAGCGACAATCCCTTCGTCTACAGCCGCTTTCGTGGCGTTAAGAGCGTCTTCAATCCGCAGTTTGCGGTCTTTGAGTTCGGTTTCGGTAGCTGCACCCACCTTGATAACGGCAACACCACCAGCTAGTTTAGCAATCCGCTCTTGCAGTTTTTCCTTGTCGTAGTCCGAGTCAGTTTCTTCCAACTGCTTGCGGATTTGAGCAACCCGCTTTTGGACATCGCCTGAACTTTCACCACCCGCAACAATTGTTGTTGTATCTTTGTCGATAGTGACTTTCTGAGCAGTTCCCAACATCTCAAGGGACACTGCATCCAGGGTCAAGCCGACTTCTTCAGAAATCATCTGACCGCCAGTGAGAACGGCAATATCTTGTAGCATTGCTTTACGGCGATCGCCAAATCCAGGAGCCTTGATGGCGGCTGCACTCAAAACGCCCCGTGCTTTGTTGACTACCAAAGTAGCCAAAGCTTCCCCTTCCAAGTCTTCCGCAATAATTAGCAGGGGTTGTCCGGCACGAGCAACTTTCTCCAACACCGGAATCAAATCCTGAATGCTGCTAATCTTTTTGTCGGTAATCAGGATGCGGGGATTTTCATATTCCACCGTCATCCGTTCGTTGTCAGTGACGAAGTAGGGGGAAATATAGCCCCGATCCAACTGCATCCCTTCAACAACATCGAGTTCGGTTGTGAGAGATTTAGATTCTTCAACCGTGATGACACCGTCTTTCGTGACTTTGTCCATTGCTTTGGCAATCATTTCGCCGACTTCATCATCGTTACCCGCAGAAACAGTGGCAACTTGGGCGATCGCACTTCCGGCAACGGGCTGTGCCATTGCCTCAATCTCTTTCACCAAATAAGCAATGGTTTTGTCGATACCCCGACGCACGGCAACGGGATTTGCACCAGCCGCAACGTTCTTCAAACCTTCACGAATCAGCGCCTGAGCGAGAACGGTAGCCGTCGTTGTCCCATCACCAGCGATATCCTTAGTCTTGGAGGCGACTTCCTGAATGAGTCGAGCACCTGTATTTTCTAAGGGGTCTTCGAGTTCAATATCTTTAGCAACCGTGATGCCATCGTTGACAATCTGGGGTGCCCCATATGACTTTTCCAAAAGCACATTACGACCCTTCGGTCCAAGGGTAATGCGGACGGCATCAGCCAGAGCATTGACGCCCCGTTCTAGAGCGCGTCTTGATTCTTCATTGAACGCAATGATTTTCGCCATACGTTTCCTGTGTTTTGTCGTGTCTCTATTAGCAAATTTAGCACTCTAGGCGTCTGAGTGCTAATCGAAAAAATGGTTATGTTCACCAGAAGTAGCTACAGGACAGTCAAGGCTACGTATCTCCTATGCCATGACCATACCGCCATCGACATTGAACACCTGCCCTGTAATATAAGCTGCTGCTGGATCGGCGGCAAGAAATCGAGCCATCCCGGCGACTTCTTCAGGCTCACCGTAGCGACCGAGGGGAATGTATTTGAGAATTTCTTCTGATTTAAGATCGCTCGTCATATCGGTGCTGATAAATCCCGGTGCGATCGCATTGACTGTAATCCCACGACTCGCCAACTCCTTCGCCACGGTTTTGGTAAATCCAATTACACCAGCCTTCGCTGCACTGTAATTTGCCTGACCTGGATTTCCCATTTGTCCTGCAACCGAGGCAATATTGATGATGCGACCCGAACGTTGCTTAAGCATCACCTTGCTTACGGCTCGCGTACACAAAAAAACGCCAGTTAGGTTAAGGTCGATTACCGCTTGCCAATCTTCCGGCTTCATCCGCAGCAGCAGAGTGTCGCGGGTGATGCCAGCATTATTCACGAGTACGTCAACGCGCCCAAATTTTTCTAGCGTTTGATTGAAAAGGGCTTCTACCTGTTCGAGTTTTGAGACATCCGCTTGAAGTGCGTGAGCCTCTCCTCCCCCTTCAGTAATTGCCGCTACCACATCTTGAGCAGCACCACTGGAACTGGCGTAGTTTACCACCACCTTCGCGCCCTCAGCCGCTAAAGCTAATGCGATCGCTCGACCAATACCCCGCGAAGCACCTGTAATAATAGCAACGCGATCGTGCAAGCGGTCTTGAGATGTCTGTAGAGCTTCCATAAAAAAATCCTCGTAAACTGTCTACCTAATACCGATCGACTTTAAACAAGACACAAATCGTGTTATCCAAGCAGCTCTAAAAGAGCTAGGTGTTAGGTATTAGTTGAATCCTCTTATCCCTAAAACCTAAAACCTAAGACCTATCCTCACCGATAAGTGTCAAACATTTAACCAGATGGTATAAGTCGGCTCCAAGAATTTTGCACTAGAATCGAGCAGAAAGACTAACAAGAGCCGTTTTTTTATGGCAGTCAAAAAACAATTCACAAGCTTCCAAGACCTACTCTCTGGCTCAGATTTGCCCGTGTTGGTAGATTTTTACGCAACTTGGTGCGGTCCCTGTCAGATGATGGTTCCAATCTTGGAGAAGGTAAATGCTCAGTTGAAGGGTCGCTTACAAGTCGTAAAAATTGACACTGATAAATATCCTCAATTGGCATCTCAGTATCAAATTCACGCCTTGCCAACCTTAGTACTGTTTAAAAATGGTCAACCCCTAGAGCGAATCGAAGGGGTTGTGCAAGCCGAACAGCTCATCCAACGATTGCAATCATTGGTTTAGCCGTTGGCTTGAGGAAAAGTTAGGGAAAATTGAGCTTAAGATGCCTCGGAAGAGGGGGCTTCGTCTTTAGGCACATCACTTGGAGATGTTGCTCGATCTTTTTCCTGGGCACGCTGTTCCCGTTTTTTGCGTTCAGCTTTGATGGCATCTTCCATCACACTCTGAACCTGAGCCATTTTTTCTAGGTTACTGCGGTACAATTCCAGGTCTTTTTGCAACTTCTCTTCAGGCAGGTGCAAGGCACTAGCGATTTCCTTAAGAGCCTCATTCCGCTGCTTTTCGTCCTTAACTAACTCCGGATCTGCCTGTTCTAGTAGGGTATACAAACCGATCGCAAACAAGCGACTGTACTTAAATTTGGGATTATCCGAAAGTTGGGCAATAGTTGTATGTAAATCTCCAACAGCATCCAAAGGAGTTGGCGAACTAAACCAGGAAACTAATTCTTTGCCTGACAAACGCTCTGTCAGTGTCTTGAGCCGTTGGGCATCTTGCTTGTACTGTTCCGGTTCGTTCCCCACTGCTTGACAGAGGGCATCAAAAATCGATTCTTTATCTCGTTCCGGTCGATAGCCTTGCATGAATCGGTAGAAAGACGTTACGACACCCAGCGCGTAAATGGGATCGTAGTGAAAATCAACATTAACCGATAGCAAATGCATTTCTACCATCAACTCTTCTACCACCCGCCGATAGATCGAGTTAACGGGACGGGTGTGATGGTTGTAAAAATCTCGTTTCGTATCCGAGACTGTGCGAACGTTATTCACTAAAGCAGATTTTAAGGGGGACGTAAGACTATTGTCTCGTTTAAGGAGCCGTTTGCCAAGGCAAGATATCCTAGTTCGTCTTGATGCTCTACAATTCGGGATCGCAAACTTTAAAAATACTTTTAATTTTTAACCTCAACATCTATGACTCTTTCTCCTGAGCTAATTACCCTTGCCCGCTACATGGCGGGTGAATTCGATAATCAAAAACAGGCGATCGCAGACCCATTGTGGTACGTTCACCTCCGTCTATGGCAGCGACCCGTTGCCTTATTCACCGAAGACAGCTTGACTCTATTTGCCGAACAAGCCAATATCGTCAATCTCGATAAACCCTACCGTCCGCGAATCCTGCGCTTGTATGAGAGTGATGCCAACCCAAGCTCTTTACAAGTGCAATACTATATGCTAAAAGATACAGAAGCTATCCGAGGTGCTGGTCGTAATCCCGAATTATTGAAGCAACTGACTTCAGAACAAATCGAGTTTTTACCGGGCTGTAGTCTCACGATTAAACATCACCAAGTTGCTCCTGATTCCTACGAGTTTTCTGCTTCATCAGCAACAGGAGAGCCTTGTAGCTTTAGTTATCAAGGCAACAGCTACCAAGTTTCATTGGGCTTTGAAGCAACAGCCGAGGAATTCCGCAGCTACGACAAAGGGATCGACCCCACCACTGGAAAAGCCATGTGGGGAGCTTTACTGGGTCCCTTTCGCTTCAAAAAACGCCAGGATTTCGCCACGGAACTGCCAGTCTGACAGTCATTCGCTAATAGCTTTTCCCCAATGACCAATGACCAACGACTTCAGGTCGGCATACTCCGGGGAACCCCTTCTAAAGCTTCTTTCTCAGTTTCAAAGATTTCAAACACTGAGTCCATCATCGTAACTTCAAACACCAGTTTGGCTTCCGGATGGACATTACAAATGCGGAAGCTGCCTTTAACTTTGTCAGCATCTCGCATTCCTGCAACCAAGGATGTCAAACCAGAACTGTCAATAAAATTGACTTGACTCAGATTGACAACGACATGGCGACTGAGTTTAGAAATACATTCTTGCAACTTCAGGCGAAATTGCCAAGCTGTAGTGATGTCCAACCGTCCAATCGGTGCTAAGACAATAATGTTTGTGCCATCTGGCGTTGTGTGCGTTTTTTGATCGATATGAATCATCAATACCTCCTTCGGTGGTAGCCTTTGGGTCACAATCTGGGTAAATAAAAGCTCAAAAAACACGAGCGGGCGGTGGAAGACCGCCTCCTCATCCTCACCTACAACTCCAGTCATCTCTGGTCAGGGCAAGGCATAAATCAAGTTCAACAGTGTTTATCTTGATGTGACCAACTCAGCCCTGAGTACTGAGTTGGTCGATTAAGCATTGAAAAACTGAAGTTCTAACAACGATTCACCCTGATCGCACCCATGCAGCTACTCATCTAACGTAGTTTAACTCAGATACCTCCTGAGGTTGAAGGTGTCCAGTTAGCCCAGTCTTGAGGCTTAAGAAATGTTTTATATAAATCGGCTTCCGGTGTATTGGGTTCGGGTTGATAACCGTACTCCCAACGCACTAAAGGTGGCAGAGACATGAGAATCGACTCAGTACGACCGTTCGTTTGCAGACCAAAAATCGTACCGCGATCATAAACCAAATTAAATTCAACATAACGCCCTCGGCGATAGAGTTGGAAGTTACGCTCCCGATCGCCATACTTCATCGAGCTACGACGATCTACAATTGGCACGTAAGCGGGTAAAAATGCTTCACCACACTCCTGCACAAAGGCAAACATCTCTTCCCAATTGCGTGGCTCTAAAGCCCCAAGCTCGTTACTATAAGCAGCGGCGGCTCCGTCTTGATGAGGCCCGCGATACAGCGCTCCTTTACCATCTTGATAGTCAAAAAACAGCCCACCGACTCCCCGCGTTTCTTGACGATGTTTCAAATAAAAATATTCATCGCACCAGCGCTTGAACACTGGATAATACTCGGAGTGATGAGCATCACAGGCACTTTTGAGCGTGCGATGAAAATGGGCAGCATCTTCGGCAAATGGATAGTACGGGGTCAAATCCGCCCCACCTCCAAACCACCAAACTGGTCCTGCCTCAAAGTAGCGATAATTCAGGTGAACCGTCGGGACATAGGGATTGCGGGGATGCAATACCATCGATGTACCAGTAGCAAAAAAATTATGTCCGGCGGCTTCTGGACGCTGTGTCAAGATTGAGGGCGGTAGTTGGTCACCCCAAACTTCAGAAAAGTTGACTCCACCCTGCTCAAATACCGCACCGTCCCGAATAACACGAGAACGACCGCCGCCACCTTCTTCCCGTTCCCAAGAATCTTCCTTAAAAGTGCTAGCGCCGTCTAGCTGTTCTAGAGCATCACAGATTTTGTCTTGCAACTGCTGCATCAGCTGCTTGACTCGCTCTCTAGACCCAGGTACTGGCAAAGAATTTGTGATGGTCGTTGCGTCCGTCTGAAAAGCTGTCATAATCTCAATTCAATGTAGTTAACCGCCACCCCATTTCTGCGGCTGGGGGTTTTCTTGGTTCAAAGCCGTGAATCTGTTTTAGGGTAAGGACGATGCTCTTACAAGACGTAGTTAGAGCTACCAAGAGCGATCATGTTCGCTCCTATTGCACTCTGACTAGACTTTTGAGAACATTCTCGATTCCCTGCCAACAAGACAAAAATTCACGGGCAAAGTTATCATTGCACCTTTTTAGACTAGCTTGGATCGGTTGTTTAAAAGCACCAAATCCGAGAATTGTTCTTTAAGGAGCTGCCATTATTTCCTCTAGAGGGATTTTACCCGTAATGTCGTTTGTATAAAATAGAAAGTTTGCCTGGGCGTTGCTCTTGGGAGGCGTGTTGTGATTCTTAATTTTTCCTTCAAGTTAACCGCTGGTCGAGAGGGTATTTGGTGCAAGTTTTCGCTCTACAGGACGTATCGCGCTTTGAGCACTGCTCCGGTAGACGTTCTCTGGCAAAAACTAATTAATTTAGCAGATATTTCCTGGAATCCTCTGTTATCGAGTACCAATGCTCCTAGGGGCTTAATTGCTAAACCAGGTTTGATATATCAGGTAGTGACTCGTTTGATACCAATTCCCGTGCAAATTTTTGTTGAGCGTGTCCGACCAGGAGAATTACTAAGTGTGCGCTTTTTGGCAATCCCTGGTGTTGAGAAGCGGGTAACGTACCAAGTTGAGTCAACGGTTTGCGGCACATATGTATCCTACTCTGTAACCCTACGTGGTTGGTTATCACCTTTAATATGGTGGTTAATTCGCCCCTACGCGGCGCGTGTGGCGTCTGAATTAGCCCAGGCAGCGGAACAGATAGCGGTGCTGTAAGTCCTATAGAATTGAGGGCGATCGCACTACCCCTGTTAAAGTTTTAGGTTAGGGGTTATAGGTTTTACGGCAAAAGCCAGAGCAATGCTGGGAAAGATTTAGGGTTTTAGGGAGACAACGCTCGTGGTTATAACTCCGTAGCATTTCCTGCCAAGCTAGCATCCTCACCTACGGCTCCGACACACCCAACGCCTTAATGGAGTAGTGCGATCGCATTTAAGTTAAAAGGACGGCAATCTCGCTTCTATAAAGGGTGAAACCCGTCCGTAGTGAAAGGCGGTGCGCTACACAATAAGCTAGAATTATTAATAAATCTTTAGCAGAATCTTGACACCGCTGCTACCCATTCCCAGACGCTTCTATGACTCTTCCGATTCGCAACCTTGCTATTATTGCCCACGTCGATCACGGCAAAACCACCCTTGTTGACGCCCTGCTCAAACAATCCGGCATCTTCCGCGAAGGCGAAGCTGTCCCAGACTGCGTCATGGACTCCAACGATTTGGAGCGGGAGCGGGGCATTACGATTCTCTCCAAGAATACTGCCGTTCACTACAAAGACACATTAATCAATATTGTCGATACCCCTGGACACGCTGATTTTGGCGGTGAAGTTGAGCGGGTATTAGGCATGGTCGATGGCTGCATCCTGATTGTGGACGCCAACGAAGGACCGATGCCTCAGACCCGTTTCGTGCTGAAAAAAGCCCTGGAAAAGGGTCTACGACCGATTGTCGTGGTCAATAAAATCGACCGCCCCCGCGCTGACCCCCACACTGCTGTGGATAAAGTCTTAGACCTATTCATGGAATTGGGTGCAGACGATGACCAATGCGATTTTCCTTATCTGTTTGCCTCTGGTTTAGATGGCTATGCCAAGGAAACTATGGAAGCAGAAGGCGTTGATATGCAGCCTATTTTTGAAGCGATTCTGCGCCATGTTCCACCTCCTGTTGGTGACCCAAACAAGCCGCTGCAACTGCAAGTTACCACCCTCGACTATTCTGAATATGTCGGTCGGATTGTGATTGGCAAAATTCACAACGGCATGATTAAAATGGGTCAACAAGCAGCATTGGTAACAGAATCCGGTGCTATTGTCAAAGCGAAAATCACTAAATTGATGGGTTTTGACGGGTTGAAACGTGTTGACTGGGAAACCGCATCAGCAGGCAACATTGTCGCCGTTTCTGGCTTTTCTGATGCCAACATCGGTGAGACAATTACCTGCCCCAATGAACCGATGGCGCTGCCTTTAATTAAGGTAGATGAACCAACGTTGCAAATGACCTTCTCGGTAAATGACTCACCGTTTGCCGGTCAAGAAGGCGACTTTGTGACATCACGGCAAATACGCGATCGCTTAATGCGAGAATTAGAAACCAACGTTGCTCTGCGTGTCGAAGAAACCGACTCTCCTGATAAATTCCTGGTTTCCGGTCGTGGTGAACTGCACCTTGGTATTTTAATTGAAACCATGCGTCGTCAAGGCTATGAGTTTCAAGTTTCCCAGCCTCAAGTTATCTACCGAGAAATCGGCGGTCAACCCTGCGAACCGTTTGAGTGTCTGGTGATGGATGTCCCCGAAGTCGCTGTGGGTAGCTGTATCGAAGCTCTCGGTAAGCGCAAGGGTGAAATGCAAGATATGCAGGTCGGTGGTAACGGTCGCACCCAGTTAGAGTTTGTGATTCCGGCGCGTGGTTTAATCGGTTTCCGGGGTGAATTCATGCGGATGACTCGCGGTGAAGGCATCATGAACCACAGCTTCCTCGATTATCGTCCCCTTTCGGGTAGCATAGAAACCCGCCGCAACGGGGTATTAATTGCCATTGAAGAAGGCGTGACGACCTACTATGCCATGCAAAACGCGGAAGATCGGGGTGTATTCTTTATTACTCCTGGTACGAAGGTTTATAAAGGCATGGTTATTGGGGAAAACAACCGCCCTCAAGACCTAGAGTTGAATGTGTGTAAGGCGAAGCAATTGACCAACCACCGTTCAGCAACTGGTGAGGAACTAGTACATTTACAAGCACCCGTAGATATGGGCTTGGAACGTGCTTTGGAATACATCAGTTCAGATGAATTGGTAGAAGTAACGCCTAAGTCAGTTCGCTTGCGGAAAGTAGCGAAGAAACTGGCAAAACGATAAGACATTACGTCCTTAGAATAGTAGCCCACAGCTTAAAACCTGGGGCTACACGAACAAAGCCCGCCTGTGCGGGCTATTTTTTTTGTGCGTTGCTAGTTTTTATTAAATCAGGACTTACGCACGAACACCACCTATACTAGGGGCGCACAGCCGTGCTAATGGCGCTTGAAAAATCAATTTGCGTAAGAGACTGTTTCTAAAGTAATGTTAACTGGCTATGTTGCCTAACTTTGGATAGATCCCCCCTAGCCCCCCTTAAAAAGGGGGAAACCGAAAATCTTTAAAGTCCCCCTTTTTAAGGGGGATTTAGGGGGATCTCCAGGGATTTACACTTCTTTAGAAACAGCCTCTAAGTCCCAAGATGCTAACACTTGAGGGTAGGTTTAAGGGTTCGGCGGATTCACCCAAAACCTAACCTATTACTGGACGCTCATCTCATCCAGGTTAAGCCAGTTGTGGCTGCCTTTAGAGCTATCGAACATCACCGATACACTATTACTGCCAGCATTGAGCCATACCCCAGGTACTGTTATAGTATTCCAACGACTCCAGCTACCAGTTCCTGGAAATACTTGATTGCTAACGATGCTCTTGCCCACCTGGATATAGCGAGATGCGTTTCCGCCTGCTGCTGCATAGCGAAAAACTAGATCGTACTTGCCAGAACAGGCAACAGTAACATTGAAGGCAACCTTCTGCCCATCACGGTTCCAACGCGCTACATAACCATTGCCGTGGTATCCGCTGTTGCTGGCTTGAGTTGAGAGTTTAAGGAGCGTACTATTCTCAGCTTGATAGGTTATTCCCTTGGTATTGAGAGCAATAGCGGCATTGATGGCGTCCATTGCAGAGCTTTGTCGTGCTGCATCAGCGCTGTCGAATGGCCCTGCCCAACTCAGCCCGAAGTGATTTGCGCTATTGCGACTGTTTAACCAAATAGAGTTGGCGTTTTGAGTGATGAAATTTTTGTAGGCTTGTTTATTGGTAGTTTGATAGAGATAGTAGAGGTTGCGCATGAAAATGCCTTTAAACTGTGGACCGTCCTCTCCACAGTCTGATGGTTCGCATGGTTCTCGCAAAATCCCGTTGGGTGCTAGTTTTTTGATAGCAGCGTCAGCAATTGCCTGTGCCTGGGCGAGCAAGGAAGGGTCATTGGTGCTTTTGTACAAATCGACCAAACCCCCCAGGATAACACCCTGATTGTAAGTCCAGGTTGTCTGTCCGTTGTTCTTACAGGAGTCGTTGAGTCCGTCATTAACTAGGTTGCTCTTGTTGATAAGTCCGCTGTTCTTGAACCAGTTCCATGTCCGTTGTGCCCAGTCTAGGTAACTTCCGGGTCCATTATCACCTGGCGTTCGCAGGTGCAACCGAGCAGCGACACTCAAGAATAACTCGTTGGTGATGGCGTTTTTATACGTCCGCTTCTTCTTCCACCAAACGCCACCGCCACAAGTCGAGTCCCAACCTCCCTTCATATTGTTAAAGATAGTCTTTGCCATATCAAGGTACTGCGTTTCGCCAGTCAAATCGTAGGCTTTGATCCAGGTGAGTGCCCACCAACCGTCGTCATCATAGAACCACTGATCGAGAAAGTTACTTTTCTTGTGCTTTTCAAATGTATTAAGGATATTGCTGTGGTAGGTCTTTGTGTTTGTGATTCTGGAATAGTCAATGGTTGTCTCTAAAGCATTACCTGCCTGCCACCACTTACTCGTATCCCATAGCCCAGTTGAGGTGTTATAGAAGATTTGTAGCGCTGTCATTCCTGCAACCACACCTGGGTAGCAACTTGCTGGTATAACCATGCCTTATGTTTCTTGATAGGACAACCTTCTATCTTTACATCCCCAGGTACTCAGTAGCCGGACTTCGTACTGCTAAACTTAAAATTTATAAATTAAAAAAGTCTTAAATTCCTAAAACTTTGCGATCGCCAGCGCTACAGACAAGCAAAGGTACGATCGCTCACTTCACTCTCCTTATCAGAGAATGATATAAGCAGGGAGAGGAAAGGTAGGAATGAAAATAGGAAACCGAATTGCTGACTGGCTAGAAACTCGTTGGGTTACCCCTGCTTATGCAGGTTGGCTCTTAGGAGCGATCGCAATCTGTTTTTTTGGTGCTGCCACCAATACAATGGCAGGGTGGCTCTACGTTATCAGTGGTTTGGCTTTTGCCCTGCTGGTACTGGCAGCTGTTTTACCTGCGCGATCGCTCCGAAACCTCTCAGTACGCCGCTACCCCATCTCACCCGTGAGTATGGGTGACGAGCTAACAATTGAATTAGAAATAGAAAATCAAACCCTCAAGCCCAAAACCCTATTACAAATTCAGGACGTTCTCCAATCCGAACTAGGAACGCCAGTACAGACGCCAGTAGAAATCATCAAACCTCAAAGCGCCTATCGATGGGTTTATTACCATTCCACCAAAAAACGAGGTATCTACCGATGGCACGAGGTACAGCTAAGAACTGCAACACCTTTAGGATTGTTTTGGTGTCGTCGCAGTTGGACTGCCCCCGCGATCGCAATTGTCTACCCCATAGTACTACCCCTCACCACCTGCCCCCTAATCGATAAAATCGGTAAAGAAGATAGTCTGCAAACTTTTAGCGCTCGTCGTTCTCATTCCGCCACAGAAGACATTACCAGAACGCTACGACCTTACCGAGTGGGCGATCCTACCCGTCTTATTCATTGGCGTACTAGCGCTCGTTATGGGGATTTACGGGTGCGAGAATTAGAAGCCTTCACAGGCTCTCAAGAAATTATCATCTGCCTGGATAGCTCAAATTCGTGGCATTCTGATAACTTTGAACAAGCTGTCATTGCCGCTGTATCAATGTACTTTTATGCCATACGCAGTCAGTTAAACGTGAAACTCTGGACGGCTAAAACAGGTTTATTACAAGGCAACCAAGTCGTTTTAGAAGCCCTTGCCGCCACTACGGCTGGAGAAGACGCTGATGCCGATGCTCCACCCAACCTGCCTTTGATTTGGCTAACTCAAAATCCCATTAGTCTTGACTCTTTACCTCCAAACAGTCGCTGGGTGCTATGGCAACCTACCTCATCGGCAGATGACTCAGTAAAAGTAATGAACCGCAATCATTTAGGTATTGTCATCGATACAGCACAACCTCTACAAAGCCAGCTACAGCAACCCTTAAAGTAAGGGCAACTAGAGAAACTTCTCTATGGAAAACATGAGCGATCGCTTGGATGCGGCTACTGTCGAGTAAAAGCCTTAAGGTACAATGCAGAGAAACCCTATACCTGCCGAGCCTTATTGGATGAGTACCGCACAAACGACTAATCTCTCCAGCGACAAAAACCTGGAGGCAATGAAAAATTTTTCCGAAACCTATGCCAAACGTACAGGTACTTACTTCTGCGTTGACCCTTCTGTAACCGCTGTGGTAATTGAAGGACTCGCCAAGCATAAAGACGATCTTGGTGCTCCGCTATGTCCTTGCCGTCACTATGAAGACAAAGAAGCAGAAGTGAAAGCAGCATTTTGGAATTGTCCTTGCATTCCCATGCGCGAACGGAAAGAGTGCCACTGTATGTTGTTTCTAACGCCAGATAACGAATTTGCTGGTGAACAGCAAGATATTGCGATGGAAGAAATTCAAGCAGTGCGAAGTAGCATGGTATGACCTCTGTTGAACCCTCCTCCGCATTCCCTCCTAGCAGGGGAGACGGCAACAGTTCAGATTGTCCTCCTCAGGAATTTTGGCAGGGTGTCGAGCAATTCAATCAGCAGGAGTTTTACGCCTGTCACGACACCCTAGAAGCGTTGTGGATGGAAGCCTTGGAGCCGCAAAAGCGGTTTTATCAAGGGGTTTTACAGATTGCTGTTGCTTGTTATCATCTGGGCAATCTCAACTGGCGCGGGGCTGTGATTTTGCTGGGTGAAGGAATCGGACGCCTGAGCGACTATCAACCCATCTATGAAGATATTGATGTAGAGGCGCTACTAACTGAGAGCATCCAGTTATTGAAAGCACTGCAACAAGCAGGACCACAGCAGGTTGCCGATTTTGTGAAACAGCTGGCGGAGGATGAAACCAACGGTGCTGGTAATGTCAGCGAACGAGCTGCGGTTAGTCGTTTACCAAAAATCCTACGAGTCGAGGGGAGTGGGGACTAAATGCTGGGTATCAGGAAACATTAGATAGAGACTTCTTCCCTTACGGCTTTAATATTGTTAATAGAAACTTATTAAGCTGTTTGGCAGTCGAGATACCTAAAGCTTTGTCTCGCAGAAAGCCTGTTTGATTTCAAAAAGTAGAGAACTTGGATTTTTCTTGCTAGATTTCTGTAAACTATCCACACTTGCCTTAAAGCCTTCACCGCTCACTCACCTACACAAGCTATGAAACCCTCCTTTCAACTCACTACTCACTTGAGGAAACGCCTGGGTTTAGTGTTAATGCTTCCAGCTACCTTGGTGGGGGCGATCGCTATTCCACCTCACCTCCCAGACGCCCAAGCACAACAGGCAGCCGCACCTGGAGATGGACGCGCTCTCACAGTTCGTTCCGATGTTCAGGAAGCCGATAGAGAGACAGGCATCGTTACAGCGCGGGGAAACGTGCAAATTGACTATCCCGCCCGACAAATTCAAGCAACCTCCGCCCAAGCCCAATACTTTAGCCGAGAGCGTCGCCTCGTTCTCAGCGGCAATGTCTACGTTTTACAGCAAGGCAACAGTCTGCGCGGCGAAACCATCACCTATTTGATTGACGAAGGTCGCTTCCTCGCCCTGCCGAAAGGTCAGCAGCAAGTAGAATCTATTTATCTTGTTGCTGACCCACAAGCTCCCACAGAACCCTCCGCACCCCCCGCCCTTCCCCCTGTTAATCCAAAACCTGCCTTCAAGACACCCGTCAGCGATCCAGCGCCTAGACAGTAAGTTGCTCCCTTTGCACACTCAGCACTTAGCATTCAGAACTATTTTCTAGATAGATCCCGTGTGCAGGGCGCACCACGAAAGAATGAAAATTTATCTTTCCCCACTCCCTACTCCCCACTTCCCACTCCCTATTTTCGAGACAGGAGAAGCCTAGATGTGAAAATTGTCCTGGAAAATATCCATAAGTCCTATGGAAAGCGGGCAATTGTTAATCGCGTCAACGTCTCAGTGGCGCAAGGAGAAATTGTCGGACTCCTAGGTCCCAATGGGGCTGGTAAAACGACAACATTTTACATCGCAACTGGGTTAGAAAAACCTAACGAAGGAACAGTGTGGCTGGACGAACTGGACATCACACAGATGCCGATGAATCAGCGAGCGCATCTAGGAATTGGGTATCTTGCTCAGGAAGCCAGCATTTTCCGCCATCTCAGCGTTCGCGACAATATTCAATTGGTGCTAGAGCAAACTGGCGTGCCTCGAAATGAGTGGCGATTGCGATTACGTAACTTACTGCAAGAGTTTCGCTTAGAAAAAGTTGCTTATACCAAAGGTAATCAGGTGTCTGGAGGAGAGCGACGCCGGACAGAACTGGCAAGATCCTTAGCTTCTGGTGTAGAGGGACCGAAATTTTTACTTTTAGACGAACCCTTTGCAGGTGTTGACCCAATTGCCGTGGCAGAGATTCAAAAAATCATTGCGGGATTGCGCGATCGCTACATGGGAATTTTGATTACCGACCACAATGTTCGAGAAACCCTAGCAATCACCGATCGCGCCTACATTATGCGAGATGGACAAATCCTCGCCGCTGGCAGTGCCGAAGAACTTTACAACAACCCCTTAGTACGGCAATACTACCTGGGAGATGAATTCCAGCGATGAAGAAGTCTCGCATCTCAAGTTTATTTAATCACTCGCTTATCGGCTGTCATTTGTGTCATCAGTCATCAGTCATCAATCATTAACCAATGACTAATGACCAATGACTAATAACAATGACTATTTGAAGTTCTTAATGATTGCCTCGGCAAACTCAGAACACTTTAGCGGTGGATCGACAGGTGGAGTCATCAATCGGGCTAAATCGTAGGTCACTTGTCGATTAGCGATCGCTCCCCCGATTCCCTGCTTAATCAGATCGGCAGCTTCCTGCCAACCCATAAACTCCAGCATCATCACCCCCGACAAAATAACCGAGCCAGGGTTGATTCGATCTAAACCAGCGTGCTTGGGTGCAGTGCCGTGGGTTGCCTCAAAAATTGCACAAGTGTCACCAATATTTGCTCCTGGTCCCATCCCCAACCCACCGACAATCGCAGCGGCCGCATCGGATAGGTAATCTCCATTCAGGTTCATTGTGGCGAGAATCGAGTACTCATCCGGTCGAGTTTGGATTTGTTGGAAAATGCTATCAGCAATCCGGTCATTGACCATCACCTTCTCTTTCCACTGCCCCTTGCCGTGAGTATCCCATATCGCCCGGAGGACGCCTTCGACTTCACGGTCTATCTCCGCGCGTTTCTCCGGCGTCAAAGCATCGTAACCCGGTTCGATCTGACGAGCATTGTCTTCCAAGCTAATGTCTGGATTTTTTTCTTTGTTGCTGAGAATCCAAGATTCTCGTTCCGTAACACATTGATTCCGAAACTCAGTGATAGCTAGCTCATAACCCCAGTCCCGAAAAGCGCCTTCAGTGTACTTCATAATGTTGCCCTTATGCACCAAGGTAACTTGCTGCTTGGCTTTGGGTAAGCGGAGGGCGTGTTGCATAGCGCGGCGCACTAGGCGTTGCGATCCAGTTTTACTAATCGGCTTAATGCCAATCCCAGAATCGAGCGGAATCTGCTTTTTCCCATGTTCTGGGGTTGCCGGAATTAGCTCATTATTGAGCAGCGAAATGAGTTTGTCTCCAATTTCGCTACCTTGACGCCACTCAATGCCTAGGTAGATGTCTTCTGTATTTTCCCGGTAGATAATGACATCCAGTTTTTCAGGGGTTTTGTGAGGCGAGGGGGTTCCTGCATAGTACTTACAAGGACGAACACAGGCATAGAGGTCGTTAATTTGGCGCAGAGCGACGTTCAGCGAACGAATACCACCCCCTACGGGTGTTGTTAGCGGTCCTTTGATAGCAATGCCGTATTCTTTAATCGCTTGTAGAGTGTCTTGGGGTAAATATTGGTAAGTGCCGTATAGGTCGCAAGCTTCGTCCCCAGCATAGATTTTGAACCAGCTAATGACACGCTTGTCGCCGTAGGCAGCTTGGACAGCAGCGTCAATCACCTTCTGGGCAGCCGGCCAGATATCGACACCCGTACCATCGCCACGAATGAAAGGAATAATCGGATTATCGGGAACAATAGGTTCCCCATCTTTAAAGGTAACGGCAGACCCAGTATCCGGCGGTGTGATTTTCTCGTACATAGAGCTTCGTCAGATCAGTCTAGATTAGGTTAAGGGTTTGTACAAAAGATAACTTAACGCTTTTATATATTCGGCTCGATGTCCTTCCTGATTAGTCTTTTTTACTACTAACAAAGAGTTAATGACCCAGAACTAATGATAACGGTAGGACAAATTACTGACTACGAATAATTTATGCCTAAGGATAGAAGATATTTGAACTAAAAAATTTTAAGCAAGTCGATGCAGATTTGAAGCGGTGTCTAAAATCAGCCATTATCCTGAAGGAAGTATCCCAAAAGTGCATAGAACGAAACAGGGTGTTAGTCTAGCGTTGAAGCGCTAGGCTAACGGATGCAATCTCCATGTCGCTTTCCTCAAAAAGCGATCGCATCCCAATTATTATTTCGCTTGTGTAACCAAACAATAGCGAGGTTGCGGTCTCTGTAAACCAGTGAGGCATATAGCTAGAAGGGCACTTCTGGTTTAGCTAGATGCCTACAACACTTATTGATGGTCGCACTCGCACCCTAGGCACTCACTGAGCCTTCCCGTTCAGAGTCGTCCTTTCTCAACTTTCCCGAAATCGCTACTACTTGTTGAACTACCCTTGACACTGCCTATGATTGCAAGTGACAGAATAGACATAAATTTGATAATACTAAATGTTTGATCTTGCCTTATGGGTATAGTGCTTACTCTTCATTGGTTGCGTTGTCAAGGTTATTGACTCAAATTTTGGTAAACAGCTCTGAAGCCGATAAATTAAATTCCCATCAGCTCGAAGATCTGGCAGGTAAGGTGGCTCTAAAAGAACGATGAAAAAAATATTAATCGTTGATGACGATAGAACTATGCGTACTGTCTTGACGCGCTACCTTGAAAATCGAGGATACCAAGTTGAACAAGTGACTTCTGGAGATGAAGCCCTGAGCGCTGTAGCCAAAAATCCCCCAGATTTAGTGGTGTCTGATGTAATGATGCCAGAGATGGACGGTCTAGAATTTTGCCGCCGTCTACGAAGCACTCCTTCCGGTCAACTAATGCCCTTTATCTTTTTGTCAGGTAAAGGAGAAATAGAAGACCGAATTCACGGACACTCAATCGGAGCGGATGATTATTTGACTAAACCTGTTGACCCTAGAGAATTAGTAGCAAAAATTGAGGCACAGCTAGAGCGATCGCGTCGTATCCATTCGGAGATTGTCCGGTTAATGCAGTTGGCAGCCGGTTCGAGTACAAGCCAACCCGTGACAAAATCTTTAACCCTAGAATCCAGCGAACTTTCAGATAATGAAGAAGAAGCCCTAACACTTACTCCCTTGCCTTTGACCCCGGCAGAAGAACGAGTATTTTGGGAAGTGATTCAGGGATTGACCAATAAGCAAATTAGCGAACGCTTATTTATCAGTCCGCGTACCGTTCAGACTCATCTGAGTCGTATCCTTAATAAGCTGCAACTAGAGAATCGCTCTCAACTGGTGCGCTTTGCCTATGAACAGGGATACCAGTCACCCCCAGAAGAGTGAGGAGGATAGGGATATGGGGAAACAATCAATGACCAATGACTAATGACCAATAACCAATGACCTTAACGATCCCCGGCACATATAGCTTGAGCGAACTGCAACAAGCGATCGCGTTAAACCCAGAGCAATGGCGACCGCTGGTATTTACTAACGGCTGCTTCGACCTGATGCACGCTGGTCATGTGCGGTATTTACAGGTTGCCAAATCCTTGGGACGATCACTCGTTGTAGGATTAAATAGCGATCAGTCAATAAAAACGATTAAGCCTAACAAACCAGGATTTCCGCCGCGACCACTTGTTCCCGAAGCCCAACGGGCAGAAGTTCTCGCCAGCCTCAAACCTGTAGATGCCGTCGTGATTTTCTCTGAAACCACAGCCACTCGTTTAATTCAAGCACTTCAGCCAGATGTTTATGTAAAAGGGGGCGACTACAGCCAATCAACACTACCAGAAGCACCCGTTGTTCAAGCCTACGGGGGGCGCATTGAGTTAGTGAAAGTAGAAGTACAAACCTCAACCACAACCCTGATTAACCGTATCCTCCAGGCTCGGACGGAGTCACTCTAGAATACTCGTTCAGTCTCGTACAGAATTTTGTTGTGGCTGCTGCTTCCTCCCCCACAATTAATCTATTGCCGCAACCTCTCGTCAAGCCGCTTCATGACAGACCAAACAACTGCCTCAGCAACAGAAGATTCGAGCAAGATTGCCGAACTGGTACGCCAGTTTCAGTCTAGTACTGAAAAAAAACAACTCCAGTTGATTCCAGAACTGGTGAGCCTGGGCGATGCTGGTTTAGAAGTCTTAATGAAAATTTTAAAAGAGCGACGGTCAACTTCCGCCGATCTCATTGCAGGTGTTACCTATCAAGCCCTCTACGACGCTGATACACCAAGCATCAAAGAATTTCTCCAAACTCATTTTCCCACCGGGATCGTACCCCTAGACTCTGAGAGCGGTATTGACTACACTCCCCTACAACAGCTACTCGTCAAGCAAGACTTTCTTGCCGCTGACCGTCTGACCCAGGAAAAACTCTGTGAGTTAGCAGGACCCGGGGCAGTGCAGAGAAAATGGCTGTATTTTTCTGAAGTCGAGAACTTCCCCATTACTGATTTGCAAACCATTAATACTCTGTGGCTGGTTCACTCTCAAGGCAAATTTGGATATTCCGTGCAGCGTGAGCTTTGGCTCTCCTTAAGTAAAAATTGGGAAAAGCTTTGGAATCAAATCGGCTGGAAGACCGAGAACAACTGGACTCGATACCCTCACCAGTTTACTTGGAATCTCAGTGCCCCTAGAGGTCATCTGCCCCTTTCTAACCAGTTGCGGGGTGTTCGGGTGATTGCCTCTTTACTCTCTCACCCAGCTTGGACAAGCAAAAGTTCAGAGTAAGGGTAACAGGAGCGGACAAGGGGAGGGAAAAGGAAGAGATAGGGAATCTTCAAGAGCCTTCATTATTCCAAAAAGCTTTGAAGAAGGCAGGAGGCAGGAGGCAGAAGGCAGTCTTCTATTATGGGATTGGGACCCCTCCGTCGATACGAGCCACTGAACGAAGTTCACTAGAGGCTTGATACCCTTGCTCCGAATGCGTCGCCAGAAGACAGACGGCAGAGGGCATAAAACAAGCCTTCTGCCCTCTGTCGTCTGCCTTTCTTGGTCAAAAGTCTGTTTTCTCACATCTTGCACTCAGTACTCACTACTAACAAGTGTGAGTTCTGGGTTGTTATTAGGGAACTTTATGTATGAGAGGTAACACTTCAGCACGAAAAAATGTGATGCAAGCAGTACGTATGGGGGTAGGGGTTGTTATGGCAAACCTGGAAAATAGAATTTTTTGTCGTTTGGATGGCTTGACACCAGTAGCAAGAGAACAAAAACGACTTGGCACTCTCAGGGAGCTAGGTTTACTAGAAGCCGAGAGCGTCCCGGTTTTTGACGAAGCAACTCAGACTGCTGCCCAATTTTTGGATGCACCCATCTGCATCTTAAGTATGATGACTTCAGAGCAGCTCCTGATCAAATCAGCTGTTGGTTTATCAAGAGTCGGGTTAATGAATCAATTGGCACACTCACGTCAGTTACCCCGCTTTGAAAGCTTTTGCACCTATGTGGTGGATAGTCATCAGGCTTTGGCGATTCATGATACGGCAACTAACCCTGTATTCGCTAGCAGTTTATTAGTTGGGCACTACGGCATCCGTGCCTACTTGGGTACGCCCCTGTTAACGAGCAACGGACAGTGTATGGGAACACTAGCCGTGATGGATTGGGAGCCACGCGGCTTCACCACTAAAGAGTTTGATTTCTTGGCGCTCACAGCTCGCTGGAGTCTGAGTGAATATGAGCGCGATCGTTTATTAAAACAAGAGCAGAGGAGTTCTTGCTACCAGCTTTCTGAATCCCCAGCAGTCGCTCCCTACTCTCAAGTACAAGCGTCCAACTCCAAAACAGAGACTGAGAACAAGCTCAACGGTTTATCTAGTTCAGTTGCCTCAACTAACTCCATTAAAGTTAAATTGCTCACGCAATTGACACAGGAACTGCGAACCCCCCTAACGGCAGTTATGGGGATGGCGAGTGTGCTAACCCGCCAAGTTTATGGTCCTCTAACCAACAAACAGAAAGAGTATCTGGAAATCATCCATCGCAGTGGTCAGTATCTGGTAACCCTAGTGGAAGAAATTGTTGCCCTTGGTGTTTTGGATGAAACCAGTGAAAAACTTAGTCTGGCATCTGTAGATATCGAGATGCTGTGTCAACAGGCAATCAATAGCCTGTTTGAGATGGCTCAAGCTAGGCAGCAGCAGATACGTTTATCAGTAGAGCCTGGAAGTCGCATCTGGTTGCTAGACAAAGAAAAGGTGCGGCAAATGTTGTACTACTTGGTCTTTAGTGTGATTCACTCAGCTGAGGCGGGGGGTGAAGTTCGCGTTCATGTTTCTCGCAAAATCGCTAAACTCAAGATCGCAGTTTGGGTTTCTCACCCTTGGCTGGGAGATGGTATACCTCCGGTGTATGGGGGCATCAACACACCGTCCGCCGCGGCCATTTCTGATAGTTTAGAAACCCCATCTATTACTGAAGAGGTCGGAAGCAACGGACTAGGTTCGGGTTCTTACCAACCACCTGTTAATCAGATAATCTCAGGAGCTTCTCTTTTAGCCGCCTTGACTTTAACGCAGGAACTCAACAAGACACCTACGGACGATGATTCTCGCCAGAGTCTGGGGTTAGTACTGAGCTGTCATTTGGCAGAATTACACAAAGGACAAATTTCTGTTCAAGGCTCCTTAGAGTTAGGCTATCGCTATGTTGTTAGCTTACCTGTGTTGGAGCCAGTGGATGAAAGGTTGTAGTCTAGAGTCCGGTTTTAATTCTTGGTTGTGAGTTATTGGTTATAAGAAAAGCCAATAAACAACACACAACAAATAACTTATGAACTCAGTTTGGCAACAGTTTACCCTCTCGAATCTGCACCTCTATCAGTGGCGAGGTGCAAGCTATTTGTATCGCGTCGTGGGATTGCTGCAAGCATGGCGTCGAGATAGCTGGCTTCTGCAATGGTCTGAGCCGATCGCAGCTTTGCTGGTAGCATTGGTGTTTGCTCTGACGCCTTTCATCTCTAATTCTTCAGTCGGCGTCTTATTATTTGCGTGTGCGGCTTTTTGGGCGTTGTTAACGCTATCGGATGAGACGGTTTATCCCCAAGGGTTGCCTTTAAAGGTAACGCCTATTCATCTAATGGTGCTGCTGTACTGGGGCATTTCTACGGTGGCAACAGCCTTATCTCCAGTACAAAAGGCAGCGGCTACAGGGTTGGGGAAGCTGACACTTTATTTGCTGCTATTTGCTTTGATGGCGCGGATTTTGCGATCGCCTCGCATTCGTTCTTTAATCATTGGACTCTTCCTCCACATCTCCCTGATCGTTAGTGTTTACGGGCTAAGGCAGTCGCGTTTTGGGGCGGCACAACTGGCAACTTGGGTTGACCCAGAATCACCCACAGCGAAGCTGACACGAGTTTATAGCTATCTGGGTAATCCCAATTTACTAGCTGGGTATTTGATTCCAGCAATTGCCTTGAGTTTTGCAGCTGTCTTTGTTTGGCAAAGGTGGCTTCCCAAAGCTCTTGCGGCGATTATGTTTATTGTCAATTGCGCTTGTCTAATCTTGACCTATAGTCGTGGTGGCTGGATTGGCTTTGTAGTCTGTCTTTTTGTCTTATTGGTGCTGCTGGTGTACTGGTATAGCGTTCAGTTGCCTCCTAGGTGGCGTCCTTGGGCAATGCCAGTGATGTTAGGGGGTTTCGCTGGAGTATTTGTTTTAGCAATCCTGTTTGTGGAACCGGTGCGCGATCGCTTTCTTAGTATCTTTTTAGGTCGTAAAGATAGCAGTAACAACTTCCGGACGAATGTCTGGTCATCTGTTATCGAAATGATACGCGATCGCCCGATTCTCGGCATCGGTCCCGGCAACACGGCTTTCAACAAAATCTATCCCCAGTACATGAAGGCTCGCTTTAGCGCTCTGAGTGCCTACTCCGTCTTCCTGGAAGTTCTGGTAGAAACGGGTTTCATCGGCTTTTGTTGTTTCCTCTGGCTGCTGATTGTGACGTTTAACCAGGGAATACAGCAATTGCGCCGTGTACGTGCGACAGACTTCGGCGTGCAGTTTGACAAGCTCACTGTCCGCGCGGCAGGCTTCGACGTGAGCGTTCAGCCGAACGTTGAGCTTGTCGAAACTCAGTCGAACGCTAATCTCGAGGGATTCTGGCTCCTGGCAGCGATCGCGGGAATGTTCGGTATATTGTCCCACGGTCTTGTAGACACTGTCTGGTATCGTCCCGAAGTCAACACCCTTTGGTGGCTGATGGTCGCAATCATTGCCAGTTATTACACCCGACCCAACACGAATCTCTCAACCGTTGACAACCACTTGCACGAGCCTATTTAAGTCCTAACATTACGTCCTTAGTCCGCAAGCTAATGAGCAACGACTAATCATAACGCTTCGTTGCCCGTGCTATTTCTCGCTTATCCTGACGTTCTTTGAGGGTTTCGCGCTTGTCATAGAGCTTTTTGCCTTTACCTAGAGCAATAGTAATCTTAACCAAGCCCCCCTTGAGGTACATCTTCAAAGGCACAAGAGTCAAACCCTCCTGTTCTACCTTACCGATGAGCTTGCGGATTTCCTTCTTGTGCAGCAGGAGTCGGCGCGTGCGGCGGGGGTCATGATTGAAATAGTCACTGCTGCGTTCGTAGGGGGAAATATGCACGTTTAGCAGCCAAGCTTCGCCATTACGAATTAGGGCATAGCCATCACGCAAATTTGCCTTACCCTCGCGAATAGACTTAACCTCGGTTCCCTTTAACTCAATCCCTGCTTCATAAGTCTCTAAAATCTCGTAGCGGAAACGGGCTTGTCGGTTATCACTAACAATTTTGTAACTTTCACTTTTCTCACTCATACCAACAAATTTAACGCCTGACACGGGGAATTGTGATTATAGAAGCAATTCTCCGTGTTGTGTTTTTTGTGTTACAACCTGTCACTGTGTCTCTAATTATGGATGATTGCAACTATCCTTCTCAAGGTGTATATCAGTTGCTAGAGGAAAAGGATGCAAGCCAAATCATAGCCTATACAGGTATGTAAGCTAAGTGAGTTTAACAAAAAATGAATCCTGAAGAAGATAGGCTAATTAATTTAGCAGTAGGCGAAAGCTCCGATCCAGAGATGCTCAAACGTGATGCCGAGTCAAAAACGGGTAGTAGTCCGCAGCCGGAAAGCTCCAACCCAGAGATGCTCAGACACGCTTCCGACTCAACAACCCTGGACGACTTTAATCATGAAAATGAAGAAGAAAGGGAACAGCCTCCAGAACCGGATTTTGATATCGCTCGTGAGGATAAGGCTGCTGAGAACCAAATCAACATTGCCAATCGACACGCTGGGTAAGTTTGCTACCTCTGAGACTGCTTCTCAAAACAACTACGCTGCTAAAGAAATCTTGCCACTCATAGTATGATTTTGGAGAAGTTTGGTAGCCTCTGGGGCGGGTAAGGGTGGACTCGACAAGTAACCTTGCATTTCTTCGCACTGGAAGCTACGCAACCAATCCTTTTCAGCTTCGGTTTCCACCCCTTCAGCAATCACCCTAAGATTGAATCCTCTTCCTAACGTCATAATCGCATTAATGATTCCCGCATTTTGTGGATCGGTGGCAACATCGCGCACAAAAGATTTGTCAATTTTTAGAGAGTGCAGCGGAAACTGTTTAAGATAACCCAACGAAGAATATCCTGTCCCAAAATCATCAATGGACAGGTTAATTCCCATTTGATACAACTTGGTCAGGATTGTTCTCGTTAAATCCACATCCTGCATCGCGATCGTTTCTGTGATTTCTAACTCCAAAAATTTTGGAGCGAGTCCTGTCTGTTGTAAAGTCTGTGAGACGACGTTTAGCAGAAATGGTTGTTGAAACTGGCGGGCGGAAAGGTTAACTGCTACCCGTAGCGGTGGTAATCCAGCATCTTGCCAAGCTTTATTTTGGGCACAAGCTGTTTTTAGTACCCATTCGCCAATCGGTACGATTAATCCAGTTTCCTCAGCCAGAGGAATAAATTTCGCCGGAGTGACTAGCCCAAACTTAGGATGCTGCCAACGCACCAAGGCTTCCATCCCGGTAATTTCTCCCGTGGTGGTATTGACCTGAGGTTGATAGTGAACCACGAATTCTCCACGATGTAGGGCATGATGCAGTTCATTTTCCAGTACTAATAATTCAGACGCTTGAGAATTCATTGCCGCCGTATAGAACTGATAGTTATTGCGCCCCTGTTGCTTCACTCGGTACAGTGCAGCATCGGCGTTTCTCAACAAAGTTTCGGCATCTTCACCATTTTGAGGATAGAGGGCAATGCCAATGCTGCTGCTGATATGAAGTTGGTGTCCTTCCAGGTTAAACGGCTGCTTAATAGTATCGAGAATCCGTTGAGCAACCTTGGCAGCCTCTTCTATACAGTTAAGTTGAGGTAGTAGTACCGTGAGTTCATCACCTCCCCAGCGAGCAACAATGCCACTATCGTGCAAACAGGTTGTCAATCGTTCCGCCACACCTTGCAACAAGCGATCGCCAATAGCATGACCTAAGGTATCGTTGATCGTCTTGAAGCGGTCTAAATCTAGGAACATTACAGCCAGTAGGCTTTGACTATTGGCGGCATTAGCCAGCGATACCGAAAGCTCCTCGTTAAACAGTGTACGGTTGGGTAAGCCAGTCAGGAGGTCGTGCAACGCTTGATAGCGGATTTTTTCCTGTGCAAACTGGCGTTCGGTAATATCTTCGTAGCTACCGAGAATGCCGACAACATTGCCTTGGGCATCGTGAAGGGGGATTTTAATCGTATCTAGCCAAGCTTGTTTACCATCTGCGTGGAGTTGGGGTGCGATGATGTGATATTCGGGGGTATCGGTTTCCATGATGCGGGCGTCGCACTCGCGGAAGAAGTCGGCTTCCTCTTTCTTCCAAGGCAAGTCATAATCTGTCAAGCCGACAATCTCCTCTGGACTACTCAAACCCGCCGCGATCGCAAAATTGTGATTACAGCCCAAATAGACGGAATTTCTATCTTTCCAAAATATAAACTGAGGAATGTTACCTAAAACCACCTTGAGAAACGCTTTCTTCGCTCTCAGGGCTTCCTCTGACTGCTTGCGCTCTGTAATGTCGATCATGACACCTTCCAAGTAGTCTTCTTTGGCATACAACTTGGCGGAGTAGGAAACCCAAAATACGGAACCGTCTTTTCGTCTAACTTGGGTTTCAAAATTTTCGACAAACCCTTGTTCCAGTACTAGCTGATTGAGAGTCTCTCTATCTGTTGGATTGATATACAAACTAACCGTTCTTATTCCCTCATAAGAATCGAAGCCGAACATTCGGAGTATGGCAGCATTCGCATCCAGAACCGTACCATCGGTTATTGAAGAGCGAAACATCCCCACCAAGGAATTGTCGAACAGATTTCTATACTTTTGCTCACTCTGCTGAATTTCAACCTCTGCCTGTTTGCGCCGAGTGATGTCGGTAAACATCCCCAAAGCCCCCGCATACTGCCCTGCTGCATCAAAGATGGGATTGGCAGAGACAATTGCCCACAAATTGGAGCCATCCTTACGGCGAAGTTGAAAATCAAACGATTCCTTACTGCTTTGGACGCGACGCTGGGCATAAGTGAGTGCTGCAATAGTCAACGATTGCCATTCCTCATTAATAAATGCCAACAGCGGCATACCCAGCATTTCGTCTAAGGTGTAACCTAGCATTTCTGCCATTCTGTTATTGGCAAAAACTGTCTTATTTTCAGCATCAACAATCCAAACCCCTTCGGATGTTGTCTCGATAATCCGACGATATTGCTCTTCACTTTCCCGTAGTGCTGCTTCTTTGCGTTGCCGTTCGGTAATATCTCGAAAACTACAGACTCTGCCCACAATATTTTCGCCCATTCGCTGCGGCAGCGAATAGCGCTCGAAGATTCTCCCATCTTTAAGCTCGAAAACCCCATAGCCTTCTGCCTCCGGTTGGGCGAACAAGTCCTGGGTTTGGGAAAGAAAGGCTTCGGCGTCTTTTAGCTGTTTTAAGATAGATGGCAGCACGAGGTTTAGATCTCGTAAGGCGATCGCGGATTCAGGGATGCCCCACATCTCGACAAACTTTTGGTTAAAAGTGGCGATGTGTTTCGCGTTTTGGCTGACGATAATGCCATTGGTACTCGCTTCTAGGGTGCTGCGTAGTAGAGAAAGCGATGCCTCTAGTTCCTCCCCAGTCCGCTTATGTTCGGCAATTTCCTTCTGTAATTGCTCGTTGGCATTTTTTAATTGGACGGTGCGCTCCTCAACTCGGAGTTCCAGTTCTTGTTTGGCTTGTTTTAGAGCATTAAGAGCCTGTTTTCGCTCGCTGATGTCTTTTGCAAAGCAGTGATGTCCGAGAAACCGCTGTTGCGAGTCATAAGCAGCAACCATCACCACTTGCTTGTAAAAGATCGAGCCATTTTTGCGGACACCCCTAGCTTCCACTTCCACCTTGCCATCTTTGAGCATTTTTTGGTAGCCGTCCATCAGTTTTTGCAGATCGTCAGGATGAACGGTTGGTTGCCATGCCATACCAATCATTTCTTCCGGTTGATACCCTAGGGTACTGGCGTAGGCTTTGTTGACAGCAATATAGCGCCCTTGGGTATCCAGTCGCGAGATTCCCTCTACGGCATTTTCAAAAGCGGTACTCATTTGACGGAGTTCTTCCTCGTCCGTCAGGACAATGCCAACTGGCGAGCAGGCAGTCAAACAGTGGCATCGCTCTTGTTTATTTAGCTGGCACATCGCCTCCCAAGTTACTTTTAGTTCTTCCCAGGTAGTGCGCATTGCCGCGCAGATTTCCTCTAAGACCTTTTGTTGGGGTACAGGTAATCGGTTTAAGTTCTGGTGTAGTAACGCTAGGCGATCGCGCACAGTTTCTATTTGGTAGCCAAATTTGTCTACTTGCAAGGCTGCCTCCTTATTTTTCTTCAGCTGCCACAACCAGTAATACCAATACTGATGATTTGGTATTAGTTGGAGTTTATGGCTCTTGGTTCCCAAACAAAAGCAATATTTTAAAATAGTATAAAAATCTGACTGTTTGTCTAGCTAAAATAACTTATTTTTTCTAAGCGTAGTAAAAACAGGCACAACTTATCTATCTATTTTGGAGAGAAACACCCTAACTTTCTTAGGAACTGATATCAGAACCTTATCCAAACTACTATTTAATACCTTGGCATAACTGTCTATCTAAAGACAAGTTTTTCTATCTTTGTTAAGTAGTATTTTTGTTTATTTATTTACGTGTTTTTAATCACAATAGGCAACAAAATAACCGTATTACTTAACAAGAAAGTGTATTACAAATTTAGATAATGTATTACCACTGCTTTTTCCGATTCAGAGTCTATCTCAGGACTCTAGTGCAGGGTGGTAGAAATAAGTAACCACCCTACGACTGGTTGAATGCCTTTTGCTTATGGGATGCGATTAATTTCGGCTTTCAATTATTCTGCCACTCAAGCTATATCTATTGAGTACGCAGACACCTATTTTCACCACTTTCATCTCCCCAGCACTTGCCGTTTTTATCCAAGATAATTACAGACTTAATTGTAGGAAACTGTAGCAATGTGGCATTGATAGAACTCTTTGTACGAGCCACATCTCCAACGCCTCCATAAATAAATGTTTTGCAAAATTGTAATCGGGCGACTCCCTTGTTAATGGAAATAGTAAAATCCTTGCCACAGTTAGAAGTACCTGTTAGCCGAATCGGACTCATCAAACCTTTGGCTTTTTCTTGAGTTGTGGGGCCAGCAATCACTTGTTCTATAGCAAATCTGGCTAAACTCGTACTTGAAGTTGTTCGTAAAACAGATTCAACTTTGGTGAAATCTTGCTGATTGGATTTTGGAAAAAAGATTTTGACTTGGGTTTGAGTTACTCTAGCTGGGTTTGTTGGAGGGGCTGATGTTTGACTCAAGGCTGAAGCCGCTAAATTTGAAGAGAGTTGACTCCACATACTTATACTCGTGAAAGTTACCAGTAGGCTAAACAACAACTTTGTTGAGTGACGATGGTTAGACATTTGGAAATTTGAATCTCGATTAAAGGAATCAGTATGTAAAGATGCGGGCATTCTTGTTCATGAAACCTCTTGCAAAAGTCAAAAAATTACCCCCTTAGTCCCCCATGAATCAGGGAGAAGCAAGAATAATCCGGCTTCCTCCCCATGAATCAGGGGAGGATGGGGGAGGGGTTCTTTATATTTTTGCAAAAGGTCTATGGTTCATAGCAATGAGCAATGAACTATGAACGAAACAGCTAGCAACTTTCCTTGTTGAAGGACGCAAAGATTACAGCGGAAGTTCCCTTTGAGGGGAACTAAACAAGTAGAATAATCTTCCCATTCCCGATTCCTGATTCCTGATTCCCAATTCCCCTTGCACAAGTAGTGCGACTCTTAAAAGAGTAAAAATGTGGGTTATGTCAATTGAGGGTAAGACCATTCAAGGGATTCAAAGTCTTCGTCAAAACTGAACAAATTTAAATGATTAGGATTAACCATCAGCTCTTTCGCTACTAAGAAGCCTGCAATTGTCCAGGTTTGATATTTTCGGGCTTGTTTTCCAACCAGTCTGCCATTCTTGCCATCATAATATTCTGGCCATTGATCGTCACTTAAACGTTTTTCAGCCAGTTCAATAGCTCTTCGCCCAATCTCTGCTCTCCCCGTTTTCTGAGCAGCTGCTACCAATAACCACAGTAAAACTGGCCAATTACCACCATTGTGATACGACCAAGGTACATTTTTGGGATCGCAACCTGTCAGAATCTTCCATTCCAAACCTTCTACAGCTGGAAAACAGATTTTCATTGGCATATTTCCAACTAAATCGTCCCATCGGTGTTCGATGAGATCCATAATTCCTTGCGATTCTTGAGGGCTGGAAAGAGAACAAATAATTGCCATCAAATTACCGAGAGCAAAGAAACGGAAATCCATCTGTGCAGGTCCAAGATTACCTGCAAGATAACCTCCGGTTTCTGGCATCCATTCTGTTAACCAGTAGGGAATCGAATCTGGATAAATATTGAACTTATTGATGGCTGATTCACCAAACTCTTCGCCCCGATAGCGATAGATTTCGTTCAAACGCTTAAGATCTAGCCAATAATACTGCCGAATATGGTATTTAAGAGTAGTCAAGCGCTGATTGACAATCAAAGTATATATTTCACCTTGACGGCTGGGGGCAAGTAGTTCCCGTGCCGACCTCAAGGCGGCATAAAATAACGCTTGGATTTCTAAGGGATGCCCATAAACTCCCATCCGACGGTCAATCATAAACGCGCCATCGGGAACCAACATGGTTGGGAACATATCAAATCGATCTGCCAAGCAAAGCTTGAGAATGTGGATAATTCCCTGTTGAAATTCGGGTTGATGGGAAAGTTCAATATCTCCTGTTGCCTTTACATAAGCTCGTAATAAAATCAGCCACCACAGACTGGAATCAACAGGTGTGACTCTGGCGATCGCGTGTTCGCCAAAGTCAGCCGTCAAATACTGCTCGCCATAGCTCGTTGCCACCTTGAAACTGGCTGGCATCAAACCCTGACCTGCATTAAAATAATCCATCTGCTTAGGCTCGTTCTGGAGCGCTAATGTCTCGACAAGGAAATTGCGAACCATTTCCGTTTTGCCGCTCATCAGATAGATCAGCGCTGACGAGACAAAATCGCGGACGAAGCACTGGTTGTAATTGAGCGCTTCGACATCCGGATCGCGAGCGGCTACTGTCCCAACCGGGCGTCCAGAGTAGTAAATAATTGAATCTTCAAGTGCCTTCCAAGCCTCCGCGATCATATCGTTTTGTATTCTCATTGATTCCTCTGCATCCTCTTGGTTCACCGAAACGCTTTATGTTTTTTTGTCAGGTGGCTCCTCAATCCCAACCTTTCGGGCTGCCACCATGTATCGGAAGAGATATTCCGCTACCTCTAAATAGTTGTTTGCTGCTTCTGGGGAAGAAGCCCAAACTGTAACCCCGTGGTTCCGGATAAGCAAAGCACTGATCGCCGGTGGATCTGCCTTAAAGCGATCGCATATATCACTAGCAATTCGAGGCACTTCTAGATGGTTGGCAAAGATTGGCATTGCCACTTTGGGGTTGGCTTCCCACACTCCTAGCCCTTTGAGCATTTCCAAAGGGGGCAAAGGTAGGACATCCCCATCACTAAAGTGAGAAACTAGATTAGCCTCGATGGAGTGAACGTGATAGCAGGCTTGGGTATCCGGGAACAGGGAGTAGATTGCCTGATGAATACTGGTTTCCGCTGAAGGGCGGGTGTCAGGTGAGGGTTGCTCCAACACCGTGCCATCCAGCGCCATGCGGATAAAATCGCCCATACTCAGTTGCCCTTTATTGCGTCCACTGGCTGTAATCCAGAAGCTGCGATCGGGCATCCGAGCGGATAAATTGCCAGCGGTTCCTACCATCCAGCCAAGCTGGTAGAAGTGACCAGCCGCTGCAATTAAAGTTGGTCTTGGATCGGTTTTCATTCTAACCTCAAATATTTGGGTGGCAGAGTTTTATTCGTAACAGATTACGCACTCTTCACAGAAATTGAGTGAAAAGTTCGTGTGCGTGAGTTTGAGATGAATTGCCAGCCCTAGTTAAGTATTTTGCCAACGTTGGGATAGGGCTTGGCGTATATCAAAAAAGTCATTCCACGGGATGTAGGACTTATTGTGTTCGTCTAAATAATGAATGAGGCGATCGCGGGCAAACACCACAGGTGCATACAGTGCCATATTCAAGTCTGTCACGGAATCCCCAATCGCAATCTGCTCTTCGGCTGGGTGTTGTGCCATCACCTGCACCTTCGACACCATTTCTGTACCTTCCTCAAACTCAGAATGCACTCGCAGAAAGTCGCTTGTTGGGTCGATATCAATAGCGTAAATTGCCGCCACCCGCTCTTTTAAAGACTTCTCCCCCGTACCCGCCTGACTCAGCGTTGTTTCCACCATACCCCGCAACCCTCCGGAAACAACGACCAAGGGAACTCCCCTAGCATCGAGAAAATCCAGTAATTCTACTAATCCTGGACGAATTGCCTTTGTCTTGGTGTATTCGAGAATTGCTGGATAACGGCTTGAGGGAATTGACTCTAATAACCGCCGCACTCCTTCCCGTAGCGTCAGATGCCTTGCATACATTTGGGGCATTAGCTGTGCGGACAACTCAGGTGTAAATTCCTTCAACATTCCTACGAAGGTTTCTTCTGCCGTAATCGTGCCGTCGAAGTCACAGAAGATAACTCGTTTAATGGGAGTTTGAGGAGATTGGG
>DATNQT010000015.1:0-5820 GCA_036703885.1 Candidatus Sericytochromatia bacterium | reverse complement strand
ATTTTTTTGAGTCTAACTTCGTAGCTGACAAAGTTTTGGCAAACTTCCGGAGGATAGCCTTCTACTCTACAGCCTATAGCGTCGCCGAGACACTGACCGATCAGACAACCTCTAAATTGTTCCAGACGCGGGACTGTCATTTATGTAGCTTTAAGTAGGTCGCTCTAATCTTATGTTAAATCCCCGACTCCTTAAAGCCTGCGGGGAGTTGGACACTGCCCATTTGTGTCAACTTAAGACTAAAACCCTCTGTAATTCAGAATTAAAACATTAATGTCTTCCTCGGTCTCTATCTCCCAGATGACCGAACATGAGTCCCAAAAGAACCCATAGTAATATCAGCCATAAGGGCTGTCAGTTTCGGTGAGTTTGGGCGTGGGTCATTGACGTTTTTTATTCAGGGTATTATAGTCATCATATATATATTTTTTTTATCGCTCCTCAATATTTTATCTGATAATACCAAGTCCGGCTTCAATACCCCCTTTCTCTCTTAAGTCGGCGTCGGCAGACGAAAGTTTGACTCTAGACAGCGGTTTTAACCGCCGAATAATAAAGCGGGTGGCTCACCAGGATTTAGTATTCCTGTTTCCTTCGGGCTTGTGCAATTAACAAGAATGAGATTTGAACTATGCCGCACCTATCTTCTGTCCTATTTTTTGCTTTATGCTTGGTATTTCCCACTGCCACCATTGCTCAAATCCTCCCCGATCGCACCCTGGGCAATGAAAATTCCCGTACAGTTTTCGACACTATTAATAACTTACCATCTGACCGCATTGAAGGTGGTGCAACTCGCGGTGTTAATCTCTTTCACAGTTTCCGCGAATTCAATGTAGGTGAAGGTAGAGGAGCATATTTTGCCAATCCTAACGGGATTGCTAACATACTCACCCGCGTTACTGGTGGCAATCGTTCCAATATTTTAGGAACATTAGGAGTACAAGGAAATGCCAACTTATTCTTCCTAAATCCGCAAGGGATTGTCTTTGGTTCTAATGCTCGATTAGATGTACGCGGTTCATTTTTCGCTTCGACTGCTGATAGTATTGTTTTTAACAACGGGTTTGAATTTAGCAGCGCCAACCCGATCGCGGTGCCCTTATTAGCGATTAATATTCCTGTGGGTTTAAGATTTCGAGACAATCCCGGCACAATTGTCAACTCTTCCCAAGCAATTGGGTCCACACCAACCTTACCACCACTGCCCCTTGAAATTCCTGTTTCTAACAAACTTGGTTTAGCAGTAGATCCAGGTCAAACTTTAGCCTTAATTGGTGGAGACATTCAACTGCCAGGAGGAAATTTAACAGCCTCTAGCGGACAAATATTACTTGGTAGCGTCAAAAGTCCAGGAAAAGTGCAATTTGAACCAACAGCTTTAGGTGTGAATTTAAACTACGGCAATATTCAGAACTTCGGCAGTATTGAAATGAATGGTGCCTCGCTCAATACCAGCGGATTAGGAGGTGGAAAAATTGACATCAGAGGCTCAAACGTCACCATCAGCAGTTCGGGAATTTATGGACTGACGCTGGGAAACCTTGATGGTAGAGGGATTGACATCAACGCCCAAAACTTGCGAGTAGATAGAGGGTCGAAAATATACACCCCTACACTGGGAGATGGTACGGGGAGCGATATCAACCTCCGCGCTACTGACTCAGTAGAAATGATCGGGCTCGGAATTGAAGGCTATCAGCGGTTTTACAACCAATATCTGACATCTGGAACGATCGACCCCTTTGACCCGCAAATTGTTCTCAACGCTGGTACAGTTGGCAGTGGAGCCGCCGGAAACATTAACATTGACACCCCCCGGCTGCTGCTGCGCGATGGGGTAGTGGGCGGTACCGCCACCCTGGGTGCTGGAAATGGCGGAAATCTGAATATCCGCGGTCGCACCGTTGAGCTCATCAGTTCCGTACTCAGCAGCGGAACAACTAAGGAAAGTAGCAACTCTGGCGGCAGTATAAATCTGGAAGCCCAACGGTTAATCTTGCGTGATGGCTCCAATCTCGTCAGCATCAGCCGCAGCTCTAGAGCATCCGGGAATATCACGATTAAAATGCAGGAATCTGTGGAATTGTCGGGGAGTCTCCCTGGAAGTACGGCGCAAACTGTACTCGGTACAAACTCTTTTGGTGGGAATGGGAGAGCTGGGGATATTACCATCGACACTAAGCGGCTGACTGTTTCTGATGGAGCTGTAATTACTTTATCGACCGGTGCGATTATTGGTGAAAGGGTGTTTTCTACGAATGGGGGGCCTGGAGGAACTTTAACTGTGAGAGCTTCCGAGTCTATAGAAGTGGCCGGCGTGTCTGGAGTTTTGGGGAATGGGGGTTACGCACCGAGTTCTCTGGGTACTCAAACTACAACCTCTTCTAGAGGTGGAGATATCCACCTCTCTACGCCCATGCTAGCTGTGCGGAATGGGGGGAGTATTTCTGCGGCTTCTTTGAGTGCAGCAGATGCGGGAGATATTACCATTAATGCCGATCGCATAGAAGTGCAAGGCATTGCGAGTAACGGTGGCTTCAGGAGTAGAATTGAGGCTTCGAGTGGTAAGGGGTACACTGTTGTCAATACAAAGGCTACGGGGAATGCCGGCTCGCTAACTCTCAATGTAAATCGATTGATTGTCCGGGATGGCGCAACGGTGAGTGTGGATGCTTTGGGAACGGGAAGGGCTGGTAATATTAATGTTGTCGCCAACTCGATCGCCCTAGATAACAAAGCCAGCATTGATGGTACAACTGTATCCGGTACAGGAGCAAATATTAACCTCCAAGCGCGAGACATCCAGTTGCGGCGCGGCAGCAGAATTACCACCGATGCAGGTAGTTCTGATGGTGGAAATATCAGAATTAATAGCGATATTTTGGTGGCTCTACCGCGAGAAAACAGCGATATTACAGCTAATGCTCGCACAGCTAGGGGCGGACAAGTGACGGTGAATGTACCGAATATCTTGGGTTTTACTGCCGTTAATCGCGATCGAGCTAGAAACAGTTTACGATTGACTGATGCTGAATTTGCTGCCTTACGAGTCAATCCAACTTCTTTAATTCCCACTAGCGATATCGCTGCTATTTCTCAACAGGCAGGCCCGGCTTTACAAGGGGCGGTAACGTTTAGCAGTTCGGGGGTAAATCCCGCTCAAGGATTGGTAGAATTGCCCCAAAATGTTGTCGATCCAAGCACTTTAATTGCTGCTAATCCCTGCACAGAAGGGGCAGGAAACGAGTTTAGAATTACTGGTAAAGGAGGAGTACCTGCGAATCCTCATGATGCCCTCAGCAGCGATTCTAGCCGGTTTAACTGGGTGGAACCGGCATTCGGCAGCAGTTCGACAGCGGAAACGGTGCCGGATTTAACGGATAGATTGCCGGCGGGTGGCATTGGCGATGCGTTTCTTCCTGAGTCTTCGCCAAGAGAAGTTACCCCAGCTCAAGGTTGGGAAATGAATGCTCGAGGGCAAGTAACGCTTGTAGCGTACAATCCAACGGCTGAAGTTCCGCAGCGCTCAAGGCGAGCTTTGCCTGTTTGCCGGGAGCGCTGAAATGTGCTTGATTGGGGCTTTAGGGCTGGCTAAAATACAATTCTCACCTTCTTAAGGGGGACGAAAGTTGAAATACTCCCCGACCTGAAGGTACGGGGATTCTTCACGCTTCATCGACAGATACTACCGAAGTAGTTTTACTCCGTCTCGACGTGCATTTAGAGTCGTGGCGATTCCCCATCCCGACTTTGTTTATATTTTTTGCTGCGTTCTCGTCTCGATCATGTTCAGTTCCGCAATTTAAGCATTGAACTGTCCGAACCTTTAAGTCTAGTTTTCCCCATCGAAATCCACAGTTAGAGCAAATCTGGCTAGTAGGTTCCCATCGACTAATTACAACAAAGTCTCTACCAAACTTTTCAGACTTCGCCTCACAGAGGGTTCTGAATTCTCTCCACCCTTGCAGGCTGATTGTTCTAGAAAGTTTCCGGTTTTTAACCATTCCTGACACATTCAAATCTTCCCAAACAATTGATTGGTTCTCTCTAACGATTTTGGTTGAGAGCTTGTGTAGAAAATCCTTTCTTTTATCTGTAATTTGGTTGTGAAGTTTAGCGATTTTCAGCCGAGTCCTTTCCCGTCTTTTCGATTCTTTAGGTTGTTTCGCTAATTTTCGTTGAAGCTTCCTGACTTTGCGATCTAATTGAGAATAGTTAGGACTTTCAGCTTTCTCACCATTGCTCATGAACGCAAACGTTTTCAAACCCAGATCAACTCCGATGCTTTGATTCTCAGCTTCAGAATTGACAGGCCGGGCGTCTACAACAAAGCTCAGGAAGTAGCGGTTAGCGCAGTCTTTCAGCACTTTTACCGAACTCGGATCGGAGGGTAAGTCTCTTGACCAAATCGGCTTAACGTCTCCAATCTTGGCTAAGTACACCGTTTCACTATTCAGTGAGAATGCAGCTTTAGTGAACTCAGCAGACTGAGTATTCGTTCTCTTTTTGAATCGAGGTTTACCAAGCTTATTTCCCTTCCTCTTCCCGGTGCGAGAATTGAAAAACTTTTTGTAGGCAGTGTCTAAATTTCTTAAAGATTGCTGCAATGGAACAGATGAAACCTGATTCAGCCATTCTCTTTCTAGAGTCTTTTTGCTAGAAGTGAGTAGCTTTGAGAGAACGTTGTACCCTGGTAGTTTGAGTGAGTCTCGACAGATCGCTAAAGCATCATTCCAGACTACCCGCACACAACCAAACAACTTAGCCAAACTCTGTCGCTGTTGGTCAGTTGGGTAGAATCTGTATTGATACCGAGCTTTCATGAGTTGTGGCAAAATTGGTCTGTTACTTAATTATATGTTGGTCTGCACAGAATGGTAACCAGTTTTAGGAAGAAAAGACATATTATTTCAGATTTAAGGATGCACTTGGTCTGTGTGACTAAATACCGTAGGTCTGTATTTACGGCTGAAAGTCTGTCTGTGATTGAAAAATCCTTCCAGGAAGTAGCCGAAAGGATGGATTTTCAAGTGCAAGAATTTAACGGTGAATCTAATCACATTTGCAGCCAAGCTAGAAATTGGAGTTAGGAGCCAGGAGCCAGGAGCCAGGAGGAAAGAGGAAGAAGGAAGAAGGAAGAAGAACTGTTTTTACAAATATGAGATGCTCCCGTATGACGTAAAAGGACACGGCACTGCCGTGTCCCTACAAATATCACCGGAAATTAACCAGGTTTGCGATTACTTAACAAACAGCATTTCTTGATAAGTAGGCAGCGGCCACAAATCATCAGCCACTTCACCTTCCAGAGCATCCGCATACTTGCGAACCTCATCCATCAAAGGACGAATTGTTTGCGAAGCATACTGCATATGGTCTTCTGTCGAAGCAAAATCGTGCTTGCTCAAAGCATCACTCAATTTGCTCGCAGTATCCATCATAGACTTAACCAGCACCGCTACTTTTTCGACCGTTTCCTTGGACAGTTCAATCCCAATCTCTTTCAACTTAGAAATCGTGCCGGAAAGTTCAGCTAAATACCTCACCGCTGCCGGGTAAATGATGGTTTTTGCCATGCTTATTACCAGTTTTGCTTCGACTTCAATTGCCAGCAAATACTGCTCTGCATAAACATCGTAACGGCTTTCCAATTCCACCGGAGTCAGAACACCTGTCTTTTCAAACAAGTCTTCAATGTATCCTTCCTTCAACACGGGCAAAGCATCTGCCGTAGTCCGCAAGTTAGCTAGACCCCGTTCCTCAACGGCCATTTTGTGCCATTCTTCCGAATAGCCGTTGCCGCCAAATACAACCGCA
>DATNQT010000014.1:0-5226 GCA_036703885.1 Candidatus Sericytochromatia bacterium | reverse complement strand
ATGAAAAAACTAGAAGGAAAAGTAGCTCTTGTCACTGGTGGCAACAGCGGTATCGGTCTTGCCACTGCCAAGCGCTTTGTCGCCGAAGGTGCCTACGTCTTCATCACGGGTCGCCGGCAGAATGAACTGGATGCCGCCGTGGAAGAGATCGGTAAAAACGTCACGGGCGTTCAGAGCGATGTCTCTCTTCTTGCAGACCTCGATCGCCTGTTCGCCACGATTGAGCAAGAGAAAGGACACCTCGATGTGATCTTCGCCAATGCTGGTGGTGGAGAACTCGTTCCACTTGGAGCAATCACCGAAGAACACTTTGACAAAACGTTCAACACTAACGTCAAAGGTTTGCTGTTCACCGTGCAGAAGGCACTACCTCTGTTGCCAGAGGGCGCTTCCATCATTCTAAACGCCTCGACTACTACTACTATGGGTACCCCAGCCTTCAGCGTTTACAGTGCGACCAAAGCCGCTGTGCGCTCGTTTGCTCGCAATTGGACACTCGACCTCAAAGAGCGCCAGATCCGAGTTAATGCTATTAGCCCTGGTGTAGTTCCTACTCCCGGTTACAATCTCATGGGACTGAGTGATGAGCAGGTGCAGGATTTCGTAGCAACTGAAGCCAAAAATATCCCACTAGGACGAGTCGGCACACCGGATGAGATTGCCAAAGCCGTCGTCTTTCTCGCTTGTGACGACAGCAGCTTTGTCAACGGCATCGAGCTGTTTGTCGATGGCGGTATGGCACAAATTTGAAGCGGCCTAGGGAATGAAGAGCAACTATAGCAAGCAGCAGTCAGCTTTTTTGCTCGATAAGAGTTTGGCTATGGAGGCATAGCCTCCCGTCGATGTCCTAACCTAGATTGCTGCTGCTATATTCCTACCCACCTACGGGTAATCCTCAACAGAATTTTCCTCCGATTCGGGAAAGATGCTAGGAATTGCCATGCTGACTAACATAATCAGGTTAGCCACCCAAAATAGCAAAACTAACCACAATAAACCCAACCAAAGCATCGGATAAGCGAATAAGTGCAGACCTTCCCACAACTGCCAAATCCGAAACCCTGTATAAAGCGTTCCAATAATGACAACAACACTTGGGCACAGCCAACGGCTGAAACTGACCTCACAGGCAAGCTGAACGGCAACAGCCAACAGGTAGCAACTGAAAAATTGGCGAGGAATTGGCTTATCCCAGAAAGCGGCTAACATGACCAAGGGCAAAATTACCCCAACGACTAGAGCGACCTTTACCCAAACCCTCATGAACTGCCACTGTGCTGTGGTGAAAGCCATCATTGGCTTGAGTGGTAATGCCCCTTTTTTGACTAACCAACCGACTAGAGCGCTCAATAGCGTAGCGATAGCGATAAATAAAAAGACGCTTAGCCAGCCATTAGCGATGAGGGTTTGACTTGGGTTCATCAGCATTTAGGTAAGAGCTGCCTTCAGAGAGCTGATCGATTTAGTCCAAAGCTACCTTGAGGTATCTCTAGACCAAAGAAAGAAAACTGTCTCCATCATCTATCAGTTTTTGACTTTTGCGGTCGCCAATCTTGAACGCCCGGTTAGTTGTACAGTCCAAACATGACTGTCCTGTGGACAACTAGATGAGCCAAACGGAACTGTTTGATTTCCCGATTAAACAACTGCCAGAGCGTTTTATTAAGTGTGCTGAACGTACAGGACGAGAGGTTAATTGGGCAGTTAAGCGTTTGCGATCGCCTTCTTGATGCGCTGGGAGTAGGGAAGCAGGCACCACGGTACAAGCGAGGAAAGGCAGTACTAGACCAATTCCCGTCATAATCCTCAGCGCCTGGGGTTGGTGTTCAGGGGATTTATGCAAAGGGAAGTGAGTTTGCATTCAAAAACTCATCCGCAGGGATTCGGTACTCAAATAGCCTTGCATTTACTGCAAAGGGTTTACCACGCGACCGAGGAACAGGATGCTGCCAGATTGGGTGTCCCGAATCAAGAAGATAAACGGGTGGTTGGCTCGAAAACTTGGTGGTCCTCCCCTCGTCGCTCCTATAACTGCCGTAGCCGCTGCTGCTTCAGTGCCCTCTTCATTCACGTCCACAAAGGTTTTGTGAACCACTTCGGATAGGGCGAGGCGTTCCTTTGAGTTTATCCCTGAAAAGTCGGCGACTCCATCACGAAAGGCTACTGGCATTCCCATATTAGAAAGCACTTCTTTGAGTTTAAACTCTGACGACATCTTAAACTTTGGTAGCCAGACTTTAAATCCTGCCGAGCGATCATATACTTCGTGCAAGGACGATAGCCAGTTTTCCAGGTTCTCCGGTGTCAGGCGAGACTCTAGGTCAGCCAATCCATCAACCTGGTTCGGCAAGAGAATCACCATCGACAGTCTCTCCCCGACATAGGGCAACTCCAGCACTTGCAGCTTGTCCAGTTCTGCGTAGCCGAAATATTCTCCTTCGTGGTGCATCATGGGAACCTGCACCTGCTGGGTTGCCGTGACGTTAAACGGTTTCTCCTCAGTTAGGCTCTTATCGAATGGAATTTTCCAGTTAGCCTTGAAGTATACGGCGTTGGTTAGCACAAATTTTGTGTTGGAGGTAAGAATGCCTTCTGGGAGCAGGTCTTGAATTTTATCTTGGGTCTTTTGTGCCACCCAGGTGTTGATGGTGCGGCGGGACTCCTCGGTAGCACTGGCAAAGTCTACCTCTTGAAGTCCTGCCCTGTAGTAGTCCGAGGTTGTTTTCACAAAAGTATCGAGGAAGCCGTATCCCTTTTGACCCCAAAGCCGATTAGCCGTGCTGAACTGGGAACCGTAGTTGACGTACTGGTTGGTGATTAATGCCCCAAAAGCTGGGTGCAGACGCTCTTGAGAGGGTGTAAAGTGAAAAACCTTGGCTATTTGGGCGGCGGTATCGCCTCTAGCACCAACATAGGTCATAGCCATAGCTGTTGAGATGCTGTAGGGGGAGACAAATAAATTCCCTTTTTGCTGGCGCAGTTGAGCATAGAGGTCGAGAGCAAATAACTGGTTCCCCTTCAATACAGTTGCGACATCAGTCCTTTGTTGGGCTATCGGGTCATTGGTTAGCTGAATAGCCACCTCGCTAAGGCTGGGCAAGTTGAGCTTGTTGGCACTAAGATTAGCCTGTGTCGGAAAAGCCGTGGCGGCTAAACTCAGCAAAGTAATGGTAAAACTGCATTTCAACCGTCTGAAGAGCATTTATCCCTCCACACATTAAACTCTCAAGAGATAGTCAGTTTAGCACTTACCTATATAACTCTTTCTGAGATAAGTAGCTAGCAGGCTTAATGTACGTCTTATAGTGCAAGGGGTGTGAGTACTAGTCCAGCCGAACGGCTTGAACCTTGAGTGAGCGGGCTTACCTTTACGATTGTAAAAGTTTGGTAAAGTCTCTCAATTTTTACATAAATCTCAGCCTATACGCTTGAGTACTCAATGAAGGTTCGTTTCATTGAGATGACTCAAATGAGATTGCTCAGAGTTAAGGTTTTGACCAAAAATAATCTTCTTCTATCGGGTCAGCTAAAAACTAGCCTCGCTCTAGATAACAATCGCTTCCAACTCCCAGATTTCCTCAACAACTCTCGCACGTTTGTTGATTTATTTGATGTCGCTGTGTACAGGGATGGTCAACTGCTGACTAAGATGGCATCTCTTTGTCTCAATAAGCTAGCGATCACTTGTTTAGCTGAGGAAGAATCGGCTTAACGCAGCGGAAACTGGCTGTAAGACGGTAGAGGTGCGATAGTATCGTGCCCTACACAGGCTCCATTTATCACAAAAGCGATCGCTTTTGCGCCCTCTCCCTAACTACTTTGAGAAATTCCTGTAGAGCCTGGGATGTGGAACTGGGCAACTGACGCTAAATTTCATAAGAATCCGAGTCGTTGCTAGAAAAGTATAGGCAGGAGAAACAAGGAAAACGGTGTGCATAATCACAGAATGATTCTGTGGTGGGGGTGTGTAGCATATGCCCATCAAACTTATCGGTTGGAACCGGAATCTTAAAGGGCACAAGCCTTGCACCCTTACAGAATACCCTAAAAAACCACGTTCACGTCTTCGGCAACACAATGCAATGCCTGTATTGCCCTGCCTAAAATAGAGATATCCTAGTTCAACTGAACAATATGGGTTCTTTTATTACTGCGATTTTAGGTTTTGCCTTCATTTTGGCCGTTTCCGGTTTCAAAGTTGACCGGGAATACGAGCGGGGAGTCATTTTTCGGCTAGGGCGAGTAAAAGGTATTAAAGGACCAGGAATGTACTGGATTATGCCCTACATAGACCAAAAAACCCAAGTTGACATCCGAACCAAAACGGTAAATATTGAGCCACAAGAAACAATTACGGCTGATGGCGTTACTATTAAAGTCAACGCTGTTCTCTACTATCGCTTGCTTGACCCTTCAAAAGCAATTAATAAGGTTGAGAATTACAATTTAGCCGTCTATCAAACTGCCCTCACAACTTTACGTAATGTCGTTGGGCAAAATATTCTTGATGACGTTCTCCAAAACCGCGACAAAATTAACGTCAAAGTCCAAGAAATTGTCGATGAAATCACTGAGCCTTGGGGCATTGTGATTGAACGGGTGGAAATGAAAGATGTAGAAATTCCTACCAGTATGCAACGCGCAATGGCGAAGGAAGCTGAAGCCATCCGGGAAAAACGCGCTCGTATCATTAAAGCTTCAGCAGAACAGGAAGCTTCGATTAAGTTATCAGAAGCCTCTCGATTGATTGTCGATAACCCAGTTGCTTTAGAATTGCGGCGGTTGCAAATGCTCACAGAAATTGGCGCAGAAAATAACACCACTACGCTGATTATGTTGCCCTCTGATTTTACTAACCTAGCTAGGCAGTGGACTGATGTGCTTGCTAATAACAATAAAGTACAAGTGCAACCTACTCCCCAAAATGGTGTGAATGTTGAGCCGCTCGATCAGCGTATTCCTTTCAATCCCCCGTCAATTAAAAAGCAAGAAATTTAAAAGTAAATGCTTGGCAGCGTTCATTATCTGATTAGAGCGAATCACCCCTCCGGGTAACTCGCTGTTAGAAAACAACAAAATATCCAATGATTTTTTATAGGGGATGCTTAGTGGTAGCGTTTGTTTTTGTCTACACTTAATACCAATTGGTTTTTTCAAGGTCACAGTTTACACCCCCCAGTCTCCATTATCAAGGGGGAAGTAATGAGAAAATATGTGTCAAACTCA
>DATNQT010000013.1:0-3180 GCA_036703885.1 Candidatus Sericytochromatia bacterium | reverse complement strand
TCAGTGACATTCGTTTTAAGGATTGTTTTCCTGACTTGCTCGACTTGCCCGTGACGGTGGTTTGCCACCGGAATTCCGCACATTGATTATCTTACCCAGTAGGTCAAACCAGAAAGATGCACCCATCGAAATAGCAATACCGCTGATTAGCCAACCCAGAAGAATCTTGAAAAAATCTATCGGCTTAGTAGAAAGCATCCGCAAGAAGGCAATGAATATTGGAGCTGATGAGTCAGGACAGACTAAGTTAGGATTGCTGCTTGATGGAGGTTTTCCACTGGATTCACAGTTAAACTGTCTAGCTAAATTTTCCGATTTCCAGCCAATTGGAAGAGAGAGATTTTTCAGCACAGCGTCAGCGTCGTCTCTCAGCTTCTCAAGCTGCTCCCTTGTTAACGGAGCAGCATTGGTATTAGGAGCAAAGCCTCTGGCTTGCTCAGTGATGACTTTACGCAAATCTTCATCACTCGATAAGCGAGTGACGATGTGAAATGTATCCGAATTTGTGAGCGCCGCAAGCAGCAATCCGATCAAAATGGCAACTCCTTTGGCGTTACGCTTGTATACACCAGAGGCGCGAGACATAGAATTATCAAACCAACGTGCCACCTCAGCGCGAAACTGGTCAATGTCATTTTCCGTTTGTTGAACTTTTGTTTGTGCTCGTCTTGCCAAGATTGCAAGGCTCTCTTTAACTGAACTAGGGAGGTTACTCAGTACCTCTTGAATGGTCAAATACGTTTCATAGTTGTCGTAGAGATTACGTTCTTCTTGCGTTAATCTAAGACTTGCCATTGCTTCATTGATGCGAAGACGGCGATCATCGTTGCTGAGACTGTCTAAGCTAGCTAGCGCTTCTGAATTTGGCTTTTGAGCTGCGAGAAGGGTGAGTTCAGCATCAACTTTTTGTTTAATAGCTTCTCCCTGGGTCTTAATTGCTTCGTAAGCCTCCTTAACCTCTTGGTAGGTGTTGCTGCTTTCATTAACAAGTTCAGCAATTTCAGATAGGCTAAGGCACAATCCACTCGATAGAATTGCACGCTCATTTTTCTCGCCAAATAAACTCGATTTGAACAATCTAAGACGATTGGCGAAGTACGCGATATCTTCCCTATTGGGTGCAATCTCATCTTCACCTTGAGTCTTTGAAGTGTCCTCTCCTGTTGTTGAAGGTTCTTCAGGCTTAGACTCTACTGAAGGTTCACTTTGAGATTGTGGGATTGGATAGGTAGCAATAAAAGCATTAAGACTTTCTCCCATTCGCTCTAGACAGGTCTTTAATGTTGCCTGTCCCTCTTTGAAATCTTGAAGAATGTCATCATATTCTTCTACCAGTGCTTTAAAGTTTACGTCATTGTTTAGATTCTTTTTTCCTGCTTTGTCAGCAATGACTCTAATTCTTCCTCTATTCCAATTGTGTTTGTTTTTAAAGTAGTCGTCATTTAGAATAGTTACACTACATTCGTCAGCCTTATATTCACCAACAATCCTGACGGCAAACTTTTCTAGCCTGACTTCTAGAAGCTTATCAACTAACGTTGCTACTCCTAATCTTTCGAGTAGGGAAGTAGCAAATGTATCTGGATTGATATAAGAAGGGCCGCTGACTTGATTAGCTCCAAAAGCTCCCTTTTGATTTCCTGGTAACAAGTAAGTTAATTGCCGAAACCCTTCTGCCAGGGAGCCTTTTGCTTCTTGATTAATATTTTTGATGAGCGGATCGTTGTAGAGTTTACTCACCAAATCCTTAACTTTTTCTTCTTGCTGAGTTCCTGCACCACCCGCTAAAAGAACTTCGATTGAGTCTTTCAGATGCTTGGCTCGCCACTGTAAAAGTGTCGTCAATAATTCTTGAATCTCAGATGCCAGTAGGCTCAAGATTAAGTAGATAAAAGCTAAACCGATCGCAACATCTAAAACGAGCGGTAGGCTCATAGTAAAAAGCCGTAATGAATTAAGTTGTGCCTAATTCTAATAGATTCGGCAGAGTAGCATTAGGTTTATTGCAATTTTGTCATTATAGTGCAGTAGTTACTGAAGCATTTTCCCCTAAAACCTACCACGGCTCGAGTGAACTTCGACAAGACTTCGGCGTGACCCTTCGGCAAGCTCAGGGCGGAGACGCTCAGTCGAACGCTCAGTTGCCGCACTTCGAGTCGTCGAAACCTCGCCGAACTCCTACGACCTAAACCAAGACACAGGGGTAGAGCGATCGCCTACCACAAATACCTTCACAAATACGCCTCCCTAGGCAAGTTAGCGGTATAACAGGTGAATCGAGCGATAGTAATAGCCCGACCTACGGCAAAATAAGAAGGAGGTCAACACAGGGAGTGGCTATGTCTAAGCGCAAAAAGCACAATCTCCAATGGATTAAGGAAACCCTAGAGCTAAAAGAAGACCACAACTGGGAATCAAAGCCAGGAACTCGGATCTTCGTGGCAGGGCGAGGAGCATTGCGCTTCGATGTTCCCCAGGATTGGCATTTTGAACCGGATACGAAGTCGTTTCGGTTTCTAGACAGAAAGCCGCCCAATGATGATTGTCGCTTAGAAGCTTCATTTAATTTACTGCCCCCTGGCAACTGGGCAGATTTCCCGCTGGTTCCGCTATTAAAGCAGGTACTTCGAGATGATAAGCGGGATGCAATAGAGCAAGGGAAAATTATTCAATTCAAGCGCCAAACTGCTCGCATCGTTTGGACTCAATTCAAATTTATTGACCCTCAAGAAAACCGCGAAGCCTATTCCCGAATCTGTATTGGGCTAGGTTCAGGAGTTCAGTGCTTGATTACTTTTGACTACTGGGCAGACGATGCAGAACGCCTGATTCCTGTGTGGGACACGGTTATGGAATCGTTAGTTCTGGGCTTATATATCCGCGATCCTCGAACCGGATTTGCATTGCCCGATTAGACGGTGATCGCCCTAAATTTTAATATGAGCGATCGCTCTTACCCCATCCCCAGAGCCTCGATTTTTTAGATAAGTCAAGGCTCTCAAGTGTTAGCTTGCAAAGTGACTTTACTGCGTCTTTGATTGAAGTGAAACAGCACCTAAATTCACAGCAGGCAAGTCAATACCTCCATTCGTTCCTGTATTAGAGGGAAAACAAGAATTCTGGACGTTTGTCAGTTCAGTAGACGAACAGGTAACATCAGCACCAAAAATCGAGTACCCA
>DATNQT010000012.1:0-13790 GCA_036703885.1 Candidatus Sericytochromatia bacterium | reverse complement strand
TCAGTCAGAGCCTGAGTACGCTTTTCAATATCTTTAGGGGTTGCTAGCATCTCTTTAGTGATGCGAGTGTCAAAGAAAAGAAGCGGGTTTCGATTAATTTTGCGGTACACCTCATAAGTCGGCGTTCCATTACATTGCAACCCAGTGGCGAGGGCTATGGCGTTACGTTGCTTCCTTTCTTGTGATTCTTCCCATCGACTGCGCCACAGGCGTCGGAGTGGCTGTTCCTCTTCTACTTCTATGATTTGTTTTCGTGTTTTAAGGGTGTATTCAGAAATATAAATACAGGGAACACCAGCTTTTTGACAAACTTGACTAATGTGATTTTGCCTGAATCCTAAAGTTGCTAAAACTAAAGAAGTCTTGTTTCGTAGCTTAGTAGGATTAATCTCATCAAAAGAAACAATTTCTATTTTGAATGGTAGTTCCTTCAATTTGAATACTTTTTTATCAATATTGTCGTTTTCTCGATTGGTTTCCTCCATGAGTACTGTAAGGGAACCTGGCCAAAGGCTGCCAAACTTACTGGCAGCTTCCTCAAATTTTCTCGTTAGCAAAACGTTACCGTCTTGTAACTTTTTCACCTGTAGACTCTGCAGTATAGTTAAATTTAAATCCTTAGACATTAGGGTTGTAGTGTTAGGTGTATTAATTAGTTAATTATTTGAGAAATCTAGTAATAAGACCCATTCAGCTTTAGATGAAGGAGCCTGCCTCGACGGGTTCGGAGAATAAGTGAGGAAACATGGAGATTTGGCAGAAATAGCCTTTGCCGGCTTTAACTAAGACTGCCTGCTTATTCACTTTTTATTCAACGAATAACCTTTTGTATAGTACGGGTGGCTGCTTCCTGATGAGAGATACCTTCTGGCTCGAAAGCTTGAACTAGTAAAAGCTTTCAAACTTGAACGCTTGTTGCTCTACTAGAACTATCTATTTAACGACCAACATAGGCTAAGTATTGGTGAAGCGTCAATGCTCAAGCCTAGACTACAGGGTTAATAAGACATGCTTGCCTATCTAGTTGGGTGCTTGTACTCCTTGAATAACTTTAATGGCAAACGCACGTGTCTGTTCTCCTTTAAGCTAATTTTAAGGAGACTAAGACTGACTGAATTTTGTTTGTTATTAAGTAGCCTTAAGCGCCCTCATTTGGTTAGGTTTGTCTCTGTTGAACCAAGGAACGTTTGACACCGGATGAACGAACGCTGGATACCTTTTTCGATTCGGGTTCTTTGTGTACAAGACCTGCGATACCTCCAGAAGCAACCAGAAAAACTGGACAAACCATCGCATTCAAGGCACTGTCAAGCATATACAAGATTAAGACCATTGCCAGCGCAGCGACTGGTGCGACTTTTGGATTAGACCAGGAACTAGGCGGATAGCGTGAATAGCAAAATCCCAGACTCGGCACGCACAGTACTGCAGTAAAGCTAATTAAACCAACGGCACCCTGTAAACCAAAGACGATAATCCACAAACTATCGGTAATTGAAATATCCTTGCCTTGCTCATCGTAGATTCGGTTCCCTCCCGAATCTCCCCAACCTAAAACCATTCTCTGCCGCGCCTTTCGTGACAGAATTTCTTCATTAATGATTCTAAATGCCAAAGATCCAGAGCGGTCGTCATTGGCGCTATTCACAAATGAAACAACTTGAGGAATCGTATAAAGATTTCCAGAAGCTCCCAGGTAGATGTAGGACGAGAGAGCGACGACTAAAATTACTACAGGGATTGAGGTGCGCTGCCATCCTGCAATGAATAAGATGACAATTCCCATTAGCAGGTAGAGGTAAGCACCTGTGGATTTAACTAATATGACTGTAACTAACAATCCAACCAAAAGCCTTCCTACTGGAATTTCCTTAAATTTCTTGATGACTTTTGTTTTCCACAGCCAGACTCCAATCAGTGCCGCTGCCATCATCCACACGCCTACCCAAAGACCATGTTCTAAAAACACAGTTGGTCGATATCCCCCAAAACGAATCGTTTGGGAAAAGTCATTACGGGCATGAAATCCGTAAAGTTTTAAGTGCAGTGTTGGCGCAATCCGAGTTTCCAGCAAGCACAATGGAGCATAAATTAGCCCGCCTGCGAAGATGCCAACTGCCAACTGGCGTAACCCTGCTAAGTCATTGAGGTAGATTCGACCAATAAAATACGGTACTCCCCAAGTCATAATTTGCCCAGTCGTTGGGGAGATTGGGCTGAGTCCATTAGCAAATTGGGTGGCAATCGGGCATAGACACCAAACTAGCATCGGCAGGTCAAGCCAACCGGGTTTAAATGAACTGAATCTTCCTGAATCAAACAACAATGTTGCTAGCAAAACGCAGTAACTAGTTGCTGATACTTTGTCATAGGGAGGAATTCCCTGGGCAATTGGATATTTGACGACTTGTGGCAGAAACAGAAATCCGGTGACGTAACTGATAACAACGGCTTGCTGGGCTGGAAACCGCGTAAATAGGTAGAGGACGACTGGAATCCAGCCGAACATGATTAGGGGTACTAAAGGACTCATAAGCTTTGCAAGAGTACAAAGAAGAAGGGAACTTCTGAAAAAAGCGGGCGGTTTAGTTTAGCTAAACATCTCTAGTAAGACTGCTTACTCTAACTAAATTAAATGTCAATCGCTTCAGTTAATTTACATTTAATACTTTTCTCTATAGTTGCTAATAATGTATTACAGCTAAATTAAAAAGGCATCCGCATTTTTAAGGGAGTGCGGATAAACTTTTTTGAATAAACTTTCAACAAATGCAACTTACTGGCTATTAGAAAGAGAAGATTCAGTAGATGTTAAGATGTTGGTAGAGTCCTTATGATTGCTGAATTTTTACTTGTTTTTTAACGTATTCAGTCCCTCAATGATGATAGGAGGAATTAACTTTTTGAGAATGGTTTTTGCTTTTATCCCTGACGTTTTTTCCTGAAGATCCTCTCCGGGTCGAGCTTGAAATATAGTATAATGCTCCTTTCCTGATATCTCTTCAGCGGGTCGTCCGTTGGTATAGTAGTAAAGCGCCAATGACTTCCTCGTCCAGCCTTCTGGACAAGTCAAGGGTTCAGGATGGCCATGATAAGAGAAGTCTGTTGTGGTAAAGATAACCAAGCGATTAAATACTGGTAGTATTTTTTTCTCGCACTGCGTTATCTCTTTATCCCATAATTCCAGGTAGCCACCATATTCTTCTTTCCAGTCTTTGTTGAGGTATAGGAGAAGGTTTAAACGTCGATCTAGGTGTAACTTATTGTTCCGATTAAAATCGACGTGCATTTTTAAGTATCCCCCTCTTTCGATCTGATGAAGACCGCCGCCTTCAAAGTGAGGATCTGGGATAATTCCTTCAATACCTGTTATGTTCTCTAAAAACTCAATAAAAGTTGAAGAGTTAAATTGGTACAGGAGAGAACGGGTATTATCTCCCATGTACTTTTCATGTTTGTTTGCTAACTTTCTTTCGGCTTTGTTTTCAAACTTTTGCCAATCGATGTCTCCGGCTTTGGGAAACTCTGTCAGGATGTTGTCTAAGACAAACTCAGGCAAAAAATTATCAATAACGATATGAGGAAAAGGCTTGGCTTGTTGGTAATCTTCCCGGTACTTAACTGCCAACTTTTTCAAGTATTCTGAATCTAGTCGGAACGTTAAAGTAGAAGTCATGTTATCCTGCACAAATATTTACAAAAATAATAAGAAGCAACCTGCTTAACAAACTTTAAGAAAACTGACGGCACTCCTTGCCAATATCTTAGCTATAGAGGCAAGCGGACTCCAAATAACAGGCATAGAACAACTTGACCAAAAGTTCTGGGTAGTATTGCCAGAGAAGTCGCTCCTTTGCTCCTAATCCAGGTGATTGTACCTGCTAATAAAAACCTCCCTACCAGTCCAAACCAGACAACTCTTGGCTTATTCAATTGACGAATTTTTGTGCTAAGGTTTTCTACTGCACGTGAGAGGAGAAAACTGGCAATTAAAACAGCTAGTGCAATCAGACTATACCTAAATAAATCTACACCTGTTTCTCCACTAGTGACTACTAAGTAAATTAGGAAATAATGTATAGGAACAACTGCCAAAGAAGCAATCCCTTTTAATGATAAATTCTCTTGAAAGCCTTGGTATATTGAGTTTCCACAAAGGGCTAAGCAAATAGTCAGACTAATCAAAATGACAGCAAAACTCGCGACATAAAAACCTATCCCAACCATTCCCCATCGAAAAAAAGAACCTCCATGTAGAGCTAGAAATAATGCTGCAACTGTTGGAATTAATCCAAGTATTAACAATGCTGAAATAACTTTGAATCGCTGGGTTTCTATGAATCTTCGATAATGCATTGCTGCAACGCCAGTAATGTAGCCAGCAAACGGATAAGCTAGCCAGGGAGAAAGGGGATAGGAGATGCCAGGAGTATCTTTAATTCCCAATATCCAATTAATCAACCATGAGGCTTGCTGAGGATATCCAAGGGAATGAACATAAGGACCGAGTAAGTAGCGTAGAAGGGAAATAGCAACAAATCCAATCAAGCAATAAAACACTGGAGACTTTGTTTTTCTTACGAATTCCATCACTAAACTCGAAAGACCAATAAATCCAAGAAACTCTAATCCTAGCCACCTCCCGTTGCTCCAGTGTATTAATAAATCAGCAAGGAATAGTATGATTACCTTGTTAAGAATTACGTACCAATGACTTGCATTTTTCTTTTGGATTGATTGAAGTCCATAACCAACACCTGTTACAAAAAAGAAAAGAACTGGCGCAAAACTGCTAATAAATAACAAACTACTAGCAACGAGTCCATTGGTTTCAGTTGGAGCAAGTTTCTGATATCCGGCATGATTTACGATCATCAAGAGTGCCGCTAACCCCCGCAAAATATCTAGCTCTTTCCAATGAATTCTCTTTTTCTGAGTATTGGTTGTCATAAGATAGTAGCTATTCCTCTAGAATCGATGATTTCCGTTGTTAGGATTAGACTTTAGTTGACTCCTTTCAAAGTTGTCATATTAACTAATAAAAATTTTACAGCTTAATTCTGTTTTGAGAAATCTTTAATGGGCGAAAAAATGTATTCGGGGGATTGTTCTGGATACAGTTGAGAATACTTTGTGTCGTAATGTTTTACCTCAAAAAAGTGTAAATTTGAAGCGTGAGGTTTGTAGAGTGAAAAACATTCTAATAGGCTGTAAGTTGCTGCACACTCCCTTGGACCCCCAAATCCTAGATTTTTATCTTTCCATTCGCGACCAGATTCAATCCAGCGTCTTAACTGAAGTTTTGATAAGCAGAAAAAGCCGGAATGAGGATTAGTACATTCAGAGAATTTAACGCCGTCTATCTCTAATGTTGATAGTCTGCTCCAATCCATCTCGGCATCTATTGTGAGGTCAATGTATCTCTTAGTGACTTCCCATAGCTCATAACGATTAGGAAGGAGAATATCCCGGTCTGAACCCCCTTTTGTATTGAATCTTATGAGCTTTTCTAGAATGAAACTGTCCTGAAGGATAATGTCATCTTCAAGAAAGACGAACCAATCAAAATCTTCAACTCTTTTGATCAATTCATCTTGACATCTAAACCCAATGAACATTGGGTCAATGTCTATTTCTTCTTGGACTTCAATGCAGCCAATTTGATAATCAGGTAAATAGGCTGTAATATGTTTATCAGCTACCGTTTTGATAACAATTGTGAGATGGCAATGAGCGAAGCTAGCAAGGAGACCCTCAATTGTTGTTTGTAGCTTTTCAATTTTCGCCTGAGCCTTTTCTCGATTTTTGGATTCTTCTATTGTGGTTATGTGTGGAATAACCGCAATAACTTTAGGAGGTGTTCTTTCAATAGCATTACCTTCTCCTAAGGCTTTAATCACTTCACGCTTTTGATAAAACAACGCTAATTTTAAGTACCGAGTAATACTGCGGACAAGTTCAATCATAAAAGCCCAGCGGAAAAGAAAAAAGTGAAAAATTCCTCTTTTAAGACTTTGCTGTTTACTGTCCATTATGTCCTTTTTTTCACCTGAGTATTTGACTAATTGGCAGTCCCAACCCCAACAAATAATATCGACTTAGCAGCACCCCTGCGAGTAATCCCAAAAATATAGCGGTTGTTTTGATATCTTGTGCTAAACAGAAGAATCCTTCACGCCAAAGACCATACATGATTACGCCATATAAAGGTAGGTCGTAAAAAGGGATTACAATCATTGCTCCTACCATTCCGTAGTGGGAATAGGCAAGTGGCAGTCCAATAACAATAGTCAGAGTAGTAAATAGAAAGCCGAGAGCACCATACATCGATTTTCCAACAGCCAGAAGCGCCGGACTCATCGTACTGTAGAGTGTTGTATGCCAGATACCTAGAGCGATAAGCGGCATCATCCAGGCGGCCTCGTGATACCCCGGCTTGTACAATGTCCGAATCAGGATATCTCCGAAGCTAACCATGAATGCTAATCCGACGGCTAAAGCAAGAAGGATTGGTTGACGATTCTTGAGAATTTTGTTGCGAAACTCTGCACGAGGAAGGTCAGCCATCCTTGAAAAAGCCGGAAAAATTACTTTTCCACTCAGTGCCAAAATAATCTGGCGCGGTATGTCAGCTAGCCCAAAAGCAATACCATAAATACCTAAAAGCTTAAATGAAACTAATTTGCCTAAGATCAGTCGGTCAGATTGGGTGGCGAAAAAGGTTAAAGCTGTTGACAGAAAAATCCACTTCCCAAAGGAAAAGATACTTTGAACTGCCGTTTTGTCCCAAGTAAAGCGGTTAGAAAATTCTGGGACTAATCGATGACTCCATACTACTTGAACCACGGCTGACACGAGACTCCCGGCAATCAAAGCCCAAATCGATGGATCGAACAAAGCCCAAAGAATTGTTGCCCCCAAGGAGAGTACCTGCCCTCCTAACTCAAAAACTGCCAACTTTCCGAGGGCAATTTGGCGGTTGAGCGTGTAAAGAGCGGTGGAATTGAATCCAGAAATGACTGTACCAAAACAAACTATTGGGATGAGCCACAGGAGTCGATGATCGTTGTAGAACTTGGAAACTGGAAAAGCGACTAAAACAGAACACAACCACAGACCAATGCCCCGCAAAACCTGCATAGTCCAGGCTGTATTAAGAAAAACGGGGTCATCCCCTCGCTTGTTTTGGATGATACTCTGACCCACGCCGATGTCGGAAAACAGGTGTAAGCCAATGATGAAGACGTTAACCAATGCCATGAGGCCAAATAGCTCTGGAGCAAGCAGGCGCGTTAGGATTAAGCTATTGCCAAACCGCAGAATCTGACTAGCTCCATAGCCAGCCAGCGTCCAGAGTGACCCACGAATAGCTAATTTTTTAACGGATGACATGATTACTCTGGCGGCCGGGGAAACCGGACGTATGAACGTTCAATTGACGTTTAGGCATCAGTGGGTCTTTGCAGTGTGGGTGTTGGCATGGGGAATACTGGGCGATACCTTGATGGCTGGGTTCGGAGCATTCTCGATGTTAGACGGAAACAGAGCCGCTAAGTTGCTGGCTTCTATCGCGGAATTATGCCGTTCGGTGACACGTTCTGATCCGACTCGACCCATCTGATCCAGCTTTTCTACGGGTAACTGTAAGGCAGAGCGCATTGCTGCCGCCAAGTCCTCAACTGAACCTGCGGGTACTAACCAACCACAGACTCCAGATTCGATCAACTCAGGAATTCCTGCGACATAGGTACTGATGGCTGGACGCGAGAGTGCTAAAGCTTCCATAAGAACTACAGGCAAGCCTTCTGCAAAACTCGGTAGAACCATTGCCCGTGAAGCGAGAATTTGTTGCTGAACTTCATAATTACTAGCCCAACCAGTAATTTCAATATGGTCTTGAAGCCCAAGTTGTGCAATCATAGTTTGGATCTGGGGACGAAGAGGTCCATCGCCCACCAATACTAGCCTAAACTGTAAACCTTCGACGGCTAACTGACTGGCTGCTTCAACTAAAAGTAGATGTCCTTTCTGTTCGCAAAGCCGACCAACGCATACTAAGCGAGGTTGGTCTGGGATAGGAATATGTGGCTGACGTAAAAACAGCTCGTCTACACCACAATGAACGACATGGATTTTTGACCAGTGTTTGCGATCGCACCAGCGATAAAGCTGACTCTTGCCAAAGGAGCTAACTGCTACCACTTTTTTAGCACGATTGATTTTTTCTTCTAAAGCGATCGCTTTGGCTTTATCAAATTCTTCAGGACCATGTACGGTAAAGCTGTAAGGTGGACCCCCCAAAACATGGCACAACATCGCCACAGTTGTTGAATTTGTCCCAAAGTGAGCGTGAACATGAGCGATCCCTTCATCTGAAAACCAACCCAGAAGAACACAAGCTTCTGCTAAGTAGGCAAGATGACGCACAACACCCCGCTCTGAAGACCAACCGACTTGGAGCATTAACCTGAAAGCCCTGAAAAAACGTATGGGTTTGGTTATTGCTACAGCAAGCAGGGCGCATAGCAATCCGACTTTGCCAACGTCTAAGACAACCCGAGTCTTCTCAAGGTCTTGTTTGTCCACTTCATCGACAAGTTCAGAACCGCACTCCCGGATGGAAAACCGAGAAACTTGGATACCGCAAGCCTCAACCCCAGCAATTTCTCGCCGGATAAAGCTGTGACTGACCTTAGGATACTGATTAACGAGATAAGCAATTGTCATCGTGAACTCAGGGCAAAATGGTATTTCTTGTCCAATCAAAAAGCCGTTTTGGCTACTTACTTCTGGTCAACGGCTGCACAGATTCCTTTACCATTAACAACGAACTGATGCACTCTTGCTATTTATGGTTTTTCACTTACCCAATTCCCGTAATTCTACGGGTAGAGGAGAGATCGTTTCTCCAATATTGTAATTAGCCTTTAAATCTGTATGAGTCTTTGAGCCAGCTAAACGGCATTAAATTCCGCTACGGCAGCGCCAAAAAACTTGTAGTTAAATTGGCTGGGATGACTATCCCCGATGCATCTGTTTAAAAGAGCGCTGGTATTTACATCTTAATCAAGCTTAGATGATTTTCTGTTGTTTAAGGATAAGAAGCTTTGCTAAAACTTAATCCAGAAGATTATTTATAAAGTTTTTATAAATTTAAGCTTTAATTTCCTGCCACTCCGCGATTGGCGCCGATTATGTGCCAGATGACCAGGCAGAATAGGGATAGAAGCAATGTAGAGGAGAGCGAAAGAGGAAATCCGGCAGAAGAAGCATTTGACAAAAGATGAACGGATTGACAGTCTCCATATCTGCCAATCTTCAAATTTGGGATTTTCTACCCTATGGAAGTTATAGCAACCCGATGATTAGTCGGTAAAGCGGGCTGAAATCATCAACACTAGGAATTTCTACTTACCTGAAGCCTAACTTGACAAGGAACAAAGCACAGAAACTTACTTAAGTCGTTTTAATATTTCAAGCCGCATAAATGAAGTGATTTAAACCCGCAGACTAAGAGCCAACAGGAAAGCTTGTCTGTTAACTTATAAGCGTTGTCCTAAGCATCTACATCAGCCTTACAGATTTTAGGAGATTGACCTAAAGTAATTTGAAGATAAAAAACGGATAATTCCTGAATCGATCTCTTTTGAAGTGCAAATACTAGAAATTGGTCTAACCGTGCGATACGGGAGAGAAGGATTGAGACAAAAGCTGACCGCAGTGGGTGATACGCTCGCCACATGATGACAGACTGATGAGGATAGAGAAAATTTTACGTCCGATCTGGCTAAACCTTTGAGTTTGGCGATTCGGAACTTCGTTTAACCAAAAGGTTTGTTACCTCTTCTGTGTCAAGCTTTAGAGACTTCTACAACGAATGTTTTTTCGGGGGTGCCCTTCCAACAAACGATACAGAGGTCAAAATGGAAACAGAACAGGTCTCTCAAGTTTTATCAATTAGCAAGCGAGGCAGACAATTGCAGCAATTGCCATCAGTCGATAGAGAAGAGGTTAACGCTCCGCCTCAAAAAGGATTAAATTTGCGTCCGCTCTTGAGGACTGTAAAGCGGAAAGCCTTACTAGTTATTGTCATCACAGGTGCTGTGACGGCTGGCGCTGTTGTTTGGAGCAAAAAAACTCCACCTGTATATCAAGGGGATTTTCGGCTTTTAGTTGAGCCTGTAACCAATGAGGGAAGGGTTGTTGAACCCTCTGCACTTGCTCGCTCTCAAGGACAAGGGCGTAGTCAAGAAATTTCTAGTTTGGACTATGCCACTCAGCTTGAGATTTTACAAAGCCCTCGGATGTTGCAAGACATCTACGATCAAGTCAAAACTAAATATCCGACGTTAAATTACTTTATCTTCACAAAAAGCTTTGCGGTTCAACGCTTTGCTGGGGCTGATCCTCAAGCTGACAGAACCAAGCTCATTCAAGTTAGCTACAGTGCCTCAAATTCCAAAGAAGTCCTGTTTGTTTTAGATGTAGCGGCGGCAAAATATTTAAAGTACAGCTTGGAGGAACGAAAATCTCGCATTGGTGAAGGCGTTAAGTTTATTGATGACCAACTTCCAGAGTTACAAGCACGAGTAGAAAGTCTTCAATCACAACTGCAAAGGCTACAACAGCAGTATAAATTAAGTGATCCAAAAGCACAGGGTGAAGCATTATTCGCCCAGGCTCGTAAAATTTCAGAGGAACAAACAGCGGTACAAGGACAGCTCCGAGAGCAAAATGCGCTCTATGCCAGCTTAAAACAACAATTAGATCTAACGCCTGATGAAGCGATTGCTGCCTCAGCTTTAAGTGAAGAGCCTAATTACAAAGTCTTGCAGGCAAAGATTCAAGAATTAAACAATCAGATTGATGTAGAATCTGGGCGCTTTTCTGAGGAGAGTCCTACTATCATCTCCTTAAAGGCTAAACGGGATAACTTAGTCGCGTCAGAAACTAAGGAAAGACAACGGATTTTAGGACAAAATCAAGCGGGTGCAACGGGTAATCCTCAGGTGGGTGCTTTTCAAAACTCGGTGCGCTTAGGACTAATTCAGAAAATGGTTGAAGCCAGCAACCAAATTAAATTACTAGAAGTTCGCAATCAAGAAATTGCAAACAGTAAAATCGCGTCTGAACAACTTGCACGGCAGTTCCCTAGTATTGCTCGTCAGTACAGTGACTTGCAGGGACAGCTAGATATTGCAACGAAGACGCGCGACCAACTGTTAAGCCAGCGAGAAACTTTAAGAGTTGAGGCGGCTCAAAAGCAAGTCCCTTGGGAACTCGTTTCTAAACCTCAAATTCCGAAGGGTCCAGGCGGTACTGAACTTACGGCTCCAAGTAAATCAAAAAATCTTCAGATGGGAGGATTGGTATTGGGCTTGCTGTTAGGAGTCGGTGCTGCTGTGCTAATTGAAAAGCGACGCAATATCTTCTACACTTCCAAGGAAGTTGAAGAGACTATCCAATTACCTTTGTTAGGGGTAATTCCTCTTTATAAAGGTACTGAACAACTTTCGAGTTCAGCTCCATTTGTGGGAGCGATTGAAGAAACTAACGGCAGCAATAAGAGTGCTTCTCTATTTCGAGAAGCGTTTGACTCTCTTTACGCTAACATTCGTTTTCTCTTTGCCGATCCAGCGATTCGTTCCCTAGCAGTTTGTTCTGCGGCGTCTGGAGACGGCAAATCTACGGTTGCTCTACATCTGGCTCAAACCGCTGCCGCAATGGGACAGCGCGTTTTACTAGTTGATGCTAATTTGCGTCAACCTCAGCTTCACGCCAAGTTAGGCTTACCTAATCAGAAAGGACTAAGCGACCTTCTTTATAAAAAACTTGCTCCTAATGAACTGATTGGGCGATCGCAAACTGCAGAAAATCTTTTTGTTCTAACATCGGGTCAAGCCCTCCCCAACTCTACCAGACTTCTTGCCTCTGCTCAGATGCAGTATCTTATGGAGGAATTTCAGGCAACTTTTGATTTAGTTATTTACGACACATCCCCTCTTGTTGATTTCATGGACGCAAATTTCCTGGCTGCTCATACAGATGGAATTTTGATGGTTGTTGCCGTCAATAAGACAAGTCGTTCTGTCGTGAAGCAAGTTATTGAGCAACTAAACACTTTTCGACTACCCACCTTGGGTGTTGTTGCTAATCATGTTAAGAAAAATACAAGCATTCCCTACGGAACTTCAACCCCCCCTGACTTGAAAGTAGAAAACGATGAACTACAAATTCATCAAGACTCAGGCAAATGGCTCGATTACCCGCAGGAAAAAATTAATGAAAGGAAGTCTTCCTGACATTTTTAGGATAGAGAAAACTAAATAATCTCTGCGCTTAAAGTTACGTATGACTTTAATTCGAGAGGTTATACTTCTTGCATCAGTCTCTTATAAAATCAAGAGATGAACTTGATTGTATCGGTGTAGGCTACGAGGAAGTCTAGGCTAGTACTTCGCTTTGCTAATGCCTACATCTGTGAGTCCATCTTTTTAAATTAAGACTTTTGTAAGCGGTATATTGAACATAGAGTAAGAAATCTTTTATGATTCCTAAAACTAATACTTTAGTAGCAGGATAAGCTTTCAACTAAACATAAGACGACTTACAGAAATAGCTGGGCTAACCCAATAATAAAACCGATATCACATCGGAAAAAATTAGATAATTTGCAGAAATAGCAGTGCTAAGCCAATAATAAAACCGATATTCCATTGGCAAAAAATGAGATAATTTGCAGAATAGCAGTGCTAACTCAATAATGTAATAAACACTCCCTTAGCAAATGGTGCATGAGGGAGTGTTAACTATTAAATAAGTTGTTCAAAATTAGTCTAATCCACTAGTCAACGGTCTTGATCATCTTGTCACAAGGAACAATGTCAGTGTGAGCAGGATAAGTATTACTAAATGGATCTACATAAAGATTGATTTTCTGTTTAAACACTAACCAAAAGAACAAAGGACCGTGAACTAAGTATCTTTTCCATAACCTCTTGGGTTCAGATAGCAATCGATACAACCATTCCAATCCGGATTCACTAATCCACTTGGGCGCTCTTTTTATATTTCCAGCTTCAAAGTCGAGAGTCGCCCCAATTGCCAGGAAAATCTTAATGTTTGTTAGTTTATCTTTGTACTTGCAAATAAACTTTTCTTGTTTTGGCGCACCAACTCCTACGGCAAGGACTGTTGCACCTGATTGATTAATAATTTCAATTATTTTTAAACATTCTTCCTCATCTTTTTCAAATCCAAAAGATGGGGAGTGAGCGCCTACTACTATTTCTCTACCAGCTTTGATATTAATTTTATTTTTAGCTTCAATTGCTACTCCTTCACGAGCACCTAAAAGAAAAATCTTAATATCTTCATTGTTTTTGTGGTATTCATAAAAAGCGGGAAAAAGATCGGAGCCAGAAATCTTTTCTTTAATAGGAGTTCCTAACAGCCTGGATATATAAAATAAGATTTTACTATCACACAATTTATAATTTGCTAAATTATAAGACTGAAAAAAATCTCGATCATCTTGAAGTTTCATGAGGTGATCGACATTAGGTGTGAAGACAATCCCACTTTTTAATTTGCTCAATAATTCTGCCTGTGACAAGTTATCAATAGAAACATTTAGTAGTTTAATTCGGTTCATTTGACTTAATCCTCTCTTGATGTATTTCTAAAACTTGTTACAGGTAGACCTCTTAGTGCAAGCTATTTAACTTGTTTACGGCATTAATCTATTACTTAAACTATACGAAATTTCTAGGTTCCCAGCTACTGAAAGT
>DATNQT010000011.1:0-17457 GCA_036703885.1 Candidatus Sericytochromatia bacterium | reverse complement strand
AAGATGAAACCGATGTCGCCTCAAGGTTGGGTCTTCTGACAATGATGAACGATTATCCGGTCAAAATGGGCTGGAACTTTGAGACCGTCCAAAAGAATCCAGAAGTCATCAGCGTGAGAACAATGGTGCAGTTGATACTATAAACCATTTGACGACCACAAATATCTAAAAGGCTTTAAGTCAATGGAAATTAAAACTGAAGATTACAACATCTGGTACGACGTAGCGGCTAAAGCTGTGATTTATCAGGGTTCATTACGCTTAGGTGGGATGGAAGACTATACACCCATTGAGCAGTTGCTAGAGGATGTGGTTGCTCAACAACCGCAAAATCTAACACTGAACCTACAGGGATTGAAATTTCTTAATAGTTCAGGAATTAATGTGCTGTCGAAGTTCGTCATTAAGGCGCGACAGCGGAAAAATATGCAGCTAGTGGTACGAGGCTCTACGAATATCCCCTGGCAGGGCAAGTCATTGAAGAACTTGCAACGTTTGCTGCCCAGTTTGGAACTGGAATGGGAATAGAGATTTTTAACTTCTCTAGCTTCGTGCTAACAGCCCAAGTTGTCATGAACTAATACACATTTAGCTTGCATAGTTTGTGTAGGAAGGGAAAATGGATCGTCGTGAATTTATCGGCTGGATTAGTATTGGTGCTTTGGCAAATTCTCTACCAGTAGTACTTGCAGCTTGTAGTTTTGGTAAGCAAGAGCCACAAGCCAAACACGGAAGTCCAAAGATTGATAGTTTGGCGCGAAAGGATGGATTTCGATCTCTCGGTACGATTCAAGAGCTAGGTGAAAAAGGCTTTATTCTGGACAAGCAAAATGCAGCCAAACCAGTTCTAGTCGTTCGCAACCCAGACAACATTAATCTCTCTGCTGTCAATCCTACGTGTACTCACCAGGGCTGTACTGTTGAGTGGAAAACAGACACCAAGATTTTTGCTTGTCCTTGTCATGGGTCTAAGTTTAGTCCTAATGGCAAAGTTCTTGAAGCTCCTGCTAAAAAGCCTTTGGAAACTTTTAAAGCAAAAGAAGAAAATGGTTTAGTTCTCGTAAAAACGCTCTGATTTTTAGTTAGTGGTTAGCTATGTTAAATAGTTGGAGAATAAAAGAGTTTTTTATAAAAAAATAATTAAACATTTTCAGTTTATTATTGTACTCCTATTGGGCGGGGTAGTCTTTGGCTTTTGGCAGTATTCTCAACAATCAGATCACTTATCACTTGTGTCTATTGCCTCTCAAGTAACTATTGTAAGTAACGAACCGATTGAGCCAATCCCGCTGCGCTTAGAACTCAATGAAAGCAAGGTGAAACTAGGAGAAAAACTGTTTCATGATTCTCGTTTATCCGGTGATAATACGATTTCCTGTGCTAGCTGCCACGACTTGAATACGGGTGGTACGGATCGATTAGTAAATTCAATTGGGATTCAAAAACAATTGCATTTTGTTAATTCAGTTAATTCACCAACGGTATTCAATAGTGGGTTCAATTTTAAGCAGTTTTGGGATGGACGGACTGAAACATTAGAAGATCAAGTTGAGACTCCGCTACTATCAGACCATGAAATGGGGGGAAAGAGTTGGCCGGAAGTTGTTAATAAGCTCAAGCAATCTTCAGAATATGTCTCTTGGTTTAAACAGTTATACTCAGATGGGATTACCAGCGATAATATCGATAATATCAAAGATGCGATCGCTACATTTGAACGCTCTCTATACACTCCTAATTCGCGCTTCGATCGATTTCTGCGCGGAGAGCAAAACGCATTGACTGAAGAAGAAAAAGAAGGGTATCAGCGCTTTAAATCATATGGCTGTGTTAGCTGCCATCAAGGTATGCTGCTTGGTGGCAATATGTTTCAGAGTTTTGGTCTGCATGGGAATTACTTTGCCGATCGCGGTAACGTAACCAAAGCTGATTTAGGCAGATTTAATGTTACGGGGGATGAGCGCGATCGCTATGTTTTTAAAGTCCCTAGTTTGCGGAACGTTGTGTTAACAAACCCTTATTTTCACGACGGTTCCGCCGCTACCCTCGAAGAAGCAATTAAGGTTATGGCTAAGTATCAGTTAGGTCGTCAACTTCCTCAAACAGATATCGATCTCATTATTAAGTTCCTTAATACCCTAACAGGAGAGTATAAAGGAAAGTCACTATGAAACAAATCCAATTTTCAAGGGTCTTCATCGCAGTGGCAGTCCTTCTTATCTTGGCTTTTCTGCTTAGTAAAAGCTTGTCTATTAATTTTAATCAGCATCAAAGATATCGTAGCGCTCTAGTTAAAATACAGGAAGAAGATGCCACATTCAATCAAAATATTCTCAAATCAAGGTATGAACTATTCAACTCGTATGATTCTCTAGTTAATAATTTAGCAGCACAAAAAATGCTGCAAAAACAGCTTCATGAAATTCCTAATTTTATTGGTGCAATGGGTAAGAGGCAAATCCAGAACCTACTCGCAAGGCAAGCAGAGTTATTTAATAAAAAAGAAAGCTTGAGCGAACGATTCAAATCTCAAAACGCTACGCTGAAAAACTCTCTAAGTTATCTCCCAATACTGATTGCTGAAACTGAACAAACAGCTACTGCTAAAGCATGGTTTATCCCATTAAAAACCACTCTGAATAATCTACTGTATGATATTTTGCTTTATAACCTCACAGCTAATGAAGAGCTAAAATCAAATATTAAGACCCAGATAGAGAAGCTATCTCAGATTAAAGACAAATATGGAATAAACGAAAATGAATTCTCAACTCAATTGGTAATTTCTCATACAAATATAATTCTCATCAATAAATCCTTAGTAGATGATTTAACTCGTAAAATTATAAATATTCCTGCGGCTAGTCAAGCCAAAACCATAGAAAATATCTATGATGAACTTTATCAAAAAGCAATTAAAAATTCTAATATTTTCCGTTGGCTTGCTTACGCTTTTTCTTTAGTTTTAATTGCTAATATTTCTCATCTATTTATAAAGAAATTATCTGAAGCAAACCAAAAAATAACAGTCCTAAATGAACGGCTCAAAGCTGAAAATATCCGGATGAGTACGGAATTAGAAGTTACGCGCCAGTTACAAAAAATGGTTCTGCCTAAGGAGTATGAACTCAACCAAATTCCGGGACTAGAAATTGCTGGGTTTATGGAACCTGCTGATGAAGTCGGTGGTGACTACTACGATGTGTTGACTAGCAATGGCATTACCAAAATTGGTATTGGCGATGTCACCGGACATGGGTTAGAAAGTGGCGTGCTTATGCTGATGGTGCAAACTGCAATCAGAACACTTCAGGAAAGTAATGAGACCGATCCGGTGAAATTCATGGATGTACTCAATCGCACGATCTACAAGAATGTTGAGCGCATGAACGTTGGTAAAAGCCTAACGTTAGCGTTAATTGATTATCACGAAGGACAAATAAGATTAACGGGTCAACATGAGGAAATGCTGGTGGTACGTGCATCCGGTGAAGTTGTATGCATCGATACGGTAAATCTCGGCTTTCCAATTGGTTTAGACGCGGAAATTGCCGATTTTATCGCTCAAGAAAAGGTGCATATGAATGCAGGAGATGTGGCTGTTCTCTACACGGATGGAATTACCGAGGCAGAGGATGTTAACGGTGGGCAGTATGGACTGAAACGGCTGGGCGAGGTCGTCAAGCAGTACCGCCATTTAAGCGCTGACCAAATTAAACAAGCGGCAATTGACGATGTGCGACGGCACATTGGCAAGCAAAAAGTGTTTGATGACATCACTTTACTAGTACTAAAGCAGAAATCAGAACCTCATTAATGAACCTATGCTTTACTCACATCTCCTGAAAGCCTGTAGGCAATAAGCATTTGCGTTTTCACCTTGTTGGTCAAACCCAGATATTTCTGCGCGAATGCTTCGCCCTCAACTAAGCGATCGCGTTAAGGGTGAAGTTTTTGCCGAGTGAAATCTCCTGTACACCTGCCTCATACCAAGTTTCGTTCAATCGTAGTACTTTGGTACACAACAGGAAGTTTTCTGCTGTTTAGCAATCTCATAATATGCCCACGCATTAGCAACGCCACTCTCCTTATATTCGTGGATCTACCGATGACTTTCTCATCCCATTACTGAAGATGTCTTCCGCAATTCTCAAACCGAGCGGAACGCCTCCGATGTTTCTCGAAAAGTTGGGTGAGCCATTGTTTTTAACTTTAAAGGCATCAAAAACCCAATGAACGCCGAGGTAAACGCGGCTGAGTCCATTCTCTATAATCATCTGCCACAAACCGTCAGCAAACTCGCGGCGATGAGTTGGTCGCACCGTACCTTTGTTGTCCTGAGTACCGCCATCGAGCAAGGCATTGCCACTGTTGAGTTCATCGGAGATAAAATCGAGTCCGTCAAACAAGTCATCAGGTTTTCTGTCGCCGATTTTCACGCCATAGAAAAGCCGTGTTATGTGTAGAGCGGCTGCCCCGAACGTAGCGTGTCCGGATGGGTAAGCTGGGAAATTTGGCGTAAAATTCTTGTTCAAGGTTAAACATTCGGTACATCTTCGTCTTGGGTCTTCATCCATTGCCGCTACTGATTCCTCATTTGTCTCCGGCCGATTTGTCGGTGGATTCATCGGGGCGTTCGGGAAGAATCTTGCATTGAGAATGTTCGATTTTGGTGCGCCTAACGGTAACCAAAACGGGTCGGCATCATCCGAGATATCGTTGTTGGCTTCGGTTGCTGCTGGACCGGTTGATTCGTCATGTTCACGAATTCCTACTACGGGACGCCATAGATCGTGGATGTATTTCTGATCCCAAGCCAAAATCCCGGCATCGCCCATCGCTACGTTCACCAACGCAAATAGGCGAGCGTTTTGGTCTTCCGTGTTGCCTTTGGCGATCGCGACACTGCGAACAATTTGGTTGTACAAGCGCGGCGGCGTTCCTAACCCAATCGCTCCGTCATAAGCCCAGAAAATACCAATCAAAGTTTCTTCCTCTGTTCGTTGTGTCTCTTCGAGCTTATCGGGCAGTGTTCCGCTCAATTCGGGCATAATTCCTTTGGCGCGTACCTGCCTCAATGCTCTCAAATATTCACTATAGCACTACGCACACACGTTAGGACATTTCTTGAAGGCAGCATCCACGCAATCACGAAATGTCTCAAATTCATCCCACCGTTGCTTCATCCAATTCTTGAGTACAAACCACCAGCGTTCAATCTTATTGAAATCGGGGGAATATGTGGGAATATACCAGATTTCACACCCAGCCTGATCGACAATTTCATTGATATATTGAGAACGATGAAATGTGGCGTTGTCAATCACAATAATATCACCGATTTGAAGTTTTGGTAATAAACAATCCAATAACCACATCTCAAATAAATCCCGGTTACAAGCTCCCTCAAAAGTCATTGGAGCTAAGAGTTTTCCTTCTTTTAGGGCAGCAATCCAACTCACTCGCTCAGTACGCTTTCCTGATTTTATACTATAAAAGCGTTGCCCTATCTCACAGTAACCATAAGGATAATCTTCTCGATTATCTATTCCTGCTTCATCTACATAGACGATTTGATTTGGATGTTTAGTTTTTAATCTTTCTTGAAATTCTTGACGTTTAATTTCGTCTCGTTCTTGATAGCCGTATGTTTTTTTTTACGACTGATGCCCAATTGTCGCAAAGCCTTACTGATGTTTTGTTGCGTCACCTTCTCTCCCCACAATTGAGCCATTTGTCCTTGAGTCAAATCTCCATGCTCTTCGACAAACTCTCGAAACCTTTTCCAGTCCGTGATTTTCTGACCACTGCCTTGTTGGAAGTTTACTACTGCTGTGTAGTCACCAGTTTCTTGTTCTCGCTTGAGCCAAAGGTCTAAGCTGTTCCGACTAATGTTCAGCATTCGGCACACTTCTATTTTCCGTTTTCCTCGTTTAACTGCCTCAATTGCTTTGGTTCGCAGGTCATAACTATATGGCGCTGGCATCGGTGCAAAATTTATTCATTGGCTTTTCTCAGATAATACATCTTAATTTCCTAGTTCAATTACTCCTAAGCTGTCATTCATTTAAATTGGGGACGGGCGGTGACCAAGATAGTGACACCACAAGGATGAGAGCAATTCTTGACATTCATTAGGATTTAAATGATCAACAGCTTATCTCAACTATTGACCCCCTTGTTGTGGTTGGCTCGAATCACCCTCTCCGAAAGTGGGGGGGTTGCGCTCGCGTGACCTCAACTGTCCATATCTAAGATGCCAGAACCCCCTTGTTACTTGCAGGGCTAATTCATGGTCATCAGAGAAAATTCCTGAGCCTTCTGTACCGAGTATAAATTTCTCCCCCATCTCCCCCATCTCCCCCATCTCCCCCATCTCCCCCACCTCCCCAAATTTCTCTAACGACAATAAATCCGCCCTGCCTTGTTACTTGTGGTTGGCTCGAATCACCCTCTCCGAAAGTGGGGGGTTGCGATCGCGTGACTTCAACTGTCTATATCCAACGGGCCAGGACTCTCTCCGAAAGTAAGGAGACTCACAATATAGAGTGGATGCTGCCTTCAAGAAATGTCCTAACGTGTGTGCGTAGTGCTATACTGTCTGAAGTCGAATGACATGGTAGATCTCTTAGGCTGCTTAACGGTGCGACAGCTTCATGGACTGAGATTACTTTCTATCGGTGGGGCATTTAATGATTATTTTTCCCAGGGGTCTATGGACGCGATCGCCCAAACTGGAGAACTAGGTACCGAACACTATCAACAGGGAGTTCCCTGCTGGTACGAGTGGAATGGAGAGAAGTATTCGCTAACTCGCCTCGCAGATCTCGAATGGGAGGTTAGTTGATAGGTTGCTGAGAAGACTTTCCGAGCAATCCATAGCAGCTGGGCGAACTGGACAGCGCAGCGGCTTGAGGGCTGCCTTGATTAATTCTTGTTAACTGTGTTCTTGTTTGCGTGGCAGTCCTCAAGCGTCCAGTTCAGCAAAGCGGCACAGCTGCGGTCAACGAAGTGAATTCGCACCACGCAAAAGTTACGCCTCCCATTTAATGCAAAAGGCAATATGGTAAAAAAATATTATTCAAGCAACACGAATTTCAAACCAACGTGGAAATTCTTTGGACGGAAGCCACGCTGGTTCAACCAAGAGACAGTTGATTTACTCATAAGTGTATCGAAACCTAGATACCTCTGTAAGTTACCTGTCTCGCACAAACCAGGAGGCAGCAATGGTTACAGCAAGACTAAACAGACCTACCCCAATCTCCGTCAGAGCCAGAAACTTATTTGACCGAGCCAAAGCGATTCTACTCGTCAGCCCCATCCTCGCCGCCGCAGTGGGCATTAACAACGCACACATCATCAGCCAGATTGACTACTGGCTTCAGAATCCATTAGCCGGGTACATGGTTGACGGCGAGAAATGGATTTATAACGGCTATAGCGAATGGGCTGCCCAGCTGCCTTGGCTATCAGTTGACCAAATCGGACGCCACATTAGGGCACTCGAAGCCAGGGGCTTAATCCTGAGCGACAACTTTCACAATACAACCCGCGACCGGCGTAAATGGTACCGCCTCGATTACCATGCCATCGCTATTGTAACCGGCTGGAACCCCCGTAAGCTCAAGTTTAAGAAGAACGAGGAGCAGCCACAATCTGCACCCGAGCCATCCGAAGCTCCCAGATTCCAATCTGTAGATTTGCAGAATAGAATCTGTGAACACCCAGGTACATCCTATATAGGCAAAGCCTATCCAAATCCCATCCCTCTCTCAAAAGAGAGCGAGACTGATTTTTTAATTCTTGATAAAGAAGAAGAAGTTGACAATCAGGATAATGATGTAACAAATTCCTTTTTGTCTCAAATCGATAATGTACCTAAACAACTTAATAACTGCATTGCTTTAAATAATGTGTTATCACAAAAAACGCCAAATACTCATGAGGGTCAATTTTCCGCCGCGCCTGATGTAACAAATTCCTTTTTGTCTCAAACCGATAATGTACCTAAACTACTTAATGACTCCATTGCTTTAAGTAATGTATTGTCACAAGACACGCCAAATACTCATGAGGGTCAATTTTCCGCCGCTGCGCCTGTGGAAAAAGTTGAACAACCCCGTAAGTTAAAACGTGTTGAATCAAATTACGCTCTCAAGGGTTTTAACTCCCAGAAGGAAAGGGATGGTTTCTACCAGAAGCTGCTGGAACTTGGACACAATAAATCTGGGATTCACTCTCCTGTTGGTTGGGCGGCTAGTATCATTCGTTCGATTAATGATGGTGGTATCTGCGAATATCTCGATGAGTACCGCCTAGGAGTGCCTGTAGGGACTTGTGAGAAGCGAGAATGGGAAATCGTACCAGGGAAGCCTCTACCGCAGTTTATCAGCTATTTAAAGCGGCGCTTGCGGACTAATCTCCACAGTGATGAGCAAGCTCTAGCTGCGGCTCATAAGGTGCTCAAAGACCCCAACGCGGCGGCTGATTTGTGGAACAGCTGCAAACGCACGATACAGAAGACCTCTGACCAGTGGAAGCGGGATGAAGCAATGGGTGTTAATACGCCTTACTTACCCCCTGAGCTGCTGCCTGAGAAGGAGGTGGAGTTAAAAGATGCGGCTAAAGCGATTATCCAGTTGCAGTCAGCTTCAATCCAATGCCCGACACCTTCGTTTCCAGAGAGTTCTGTTAAAACACTTAATGAAAGTAACAGCGACCAGGCGGCCAAAGTTGAAAATTCTGAAGTGCTAGAGGCTCCAGACCTTGAGACAATCAAGCAGGAGGTGGAGGAGAAGAAAGTTCTGCTCAAATCAGGGCCAATCGGTCTGGCAATGGTGATTTGTTGGTCGAGGGCTTTCCCAGGAATTGTTGAATTGGTTAAGGATGAACAGGGGAAAGTCATTGATTTAAAACTGGTTGAGGAGGCGGAGCCGCTCTTTGAGCCGCAGCCGACCGCTGATGACCAGGAGCTAGAGGTAGAAGAGGGGGTCGTAGTTAAAAACGAGAATTGTGAGGGACAGTTGATTGACTGTGATAGTGAATCAGGATGATTATGAGAGTCGGGTCAAAGTCCATACTCTCATCAAAAAAACCTGGTTACCCCATGACTTCCCTCCCTACTCAACGGTGTACTACTACTTTCGTCGTTGATAGAACGAAACAAGTTAGTTATTAAGCGACTGAGCCTCAGGGATGTGATTTTAGACCTGGAGGATTTGGTATTGGCACATGCAGGAGTGGATGCATTTGAAGAAGTGTTCAAGCTGATCTATGCCAAGCTTTACGACGAATGGGCAGCAGAGAACGACCCAAGACGCAAGCGACTAGTTCAATTTCGAGCGGCAGGCGAAACCTACCGGGAGTTGTACGACAAAATTAGTGGTCTGATGCAGAAATACGTCCTAAGAGTTTTGCGATTGCCCATAGCGCTCTTGTAAAATCATTTTCAATTGTTGAGAATTCGCCCCCTGAAAAGTTTATGGCAGATATGTCCGGTCAAGACCCCTCGGAAATCATCATGGCAACGGTTGATGAAGAACGAAAAGGCGCAACTTTCAGCGGTACGGTCATCCTTGGTATAGATCCTGAAGGTGGGGAAGCCGTTGCCTTCAGAGACTTTTTATTTGAAGATTATAAAGGCGAACTTACCGCTTATCTGGCAACAGATGGCGATATAACGAAAAGCATTGATTTAGGCGAACTCGATCATAAAAACCCCAGTTTTAGACTGCCAATTCCGCCGGGAACGGATACATCGCCCTACAATACAGTCGTGTTGAGCGACAAAAAAAGCAAGAAAAAAATCCTGACGATCAATCTATAAAATTTGTAACTTAGCTCGTAGTTGAGCTAAATTCGATTGCCCTCTTGTACATAGATAGCTAACCTTTGTCTATGCTAGACCTCTTGTATAGGCATACTATTTATCCGTTTACCCCCTTGTACATGGATAGCGCGTCTTTGCCTATTTTAGTCCTCTTGTATAGGCATGACTAACTTTACTAGTCCTAACCATCTTGTAGATAGATAGCAACTTTACCTATCTCAACCCTCTTGTACATAGATGCTTTAAAAGCGATCGCTTTTTCTACTATCCCAAAAGGCGATCGCTTTCTGACCACACGAAAACGACCTATGAGCATTTGACCGTACATCCTTACCCACTACCCCTTCCCGTGGCTCTCATGGGTCGCTAGGGCAGAATCCGGAAAAATCTCAACGTCTCCTAGCTGCGGTGTTTCTGGCTTCGGAAATTCCAAAATGAAACTTGAAAAGGTAGTGGCAAAAATTTTAGGGTTATCCAAAATTTCCATAGGATTGTCCGTAGGGCAAAAAAGGTTTGAGATGTGATCGCCTTTTTTAAAAGTATGCTTTATTTTTTTCACTTAACTCTCAAAAGACGATCGCTTTCTGACCGGACTGGCTTGTGACCGGAATTGATTGGGCTACCCCGAAAGGCGATCGCTTTCTGACCCTACGAAAATGACCTATGAGCGCTTGACTGTGGCATCGTACTGGCCACCCCTTTTCGTGGCTCTCGCAGGTCGCTAGGTCGGAATCCAGAAACTTCGAGACCGTCCCCTCTCTAGGAGGTTTCTGTAGAATTCTTCAAGTCGCGACGCGACTCTAAAGTTTTCATCCGTGCCCGGAGATTTTCACGCTGGGCTATCAGAGTATCAACATTATTTTGCGGACGTTGCTCAATTTGCTTCACTCCAAAATTGGCAACACTGCCGCCTCCAAGTTGTCGTAAAACAATCTCGACGGCTTTTAGTCTGTCGCTAGTTCTAATCTGTGGATTGTCGAGAATTTAGTCCAGGGCAGCAAAACATTTTGAAATTAATCGCTCACTTAAGGAGGTCTGACTGCGAGTATCAACTACTTGGGAAACATCTTCTAGCGGTGTATTTCGCACCAAAGCGGCTTCTAATTGTGCTTTGCGACCTGACAGACATCCTTCCTTAAAATTAGGCTCTCGCATCCATCTTCCAATTGTTTTGCGACTAATCTTCAGAAGTTCCGCAACTCGACTCTGACTAATATCTTGACTTAGCAAAACCTGCGCTTCAAGTTTTTTATTTGAATAAGCCATTTTAGAAAAGTCTCAACCTTTGCGACTGTTACCTGGAATGTCCCCGCCAAAGTCTCAAGCTGGGACACTAGCCTATTCTAACCTTTACTGATAGATGGTCTTAGCCTTTGACTAGTGAGACAATCGTTAATCGATTGCTGAGACTTAGTAGGGAGAAATTGAGAGTTTCGAGACTTTTCTCAAAACGAATTACTTGCCTTGTTTTCGATTCGTCGTGAAAGAAGAATGGTATTTAGGACGGCATCACAAAACGATAAAATTGACCCAGAATGTCAGGAAACTTATGAAGGAACCAAAAAGCAATAATTTAAACATCAGACTGAAGAGAATTAAAAGAAGAATTCGATTTAGAAACTTGTTCGACAGATTGAAAAGCAGACTGAGAACTGAGGGGAAGCGAGAGGCGACTTACCATGCCAGACGACTTGTGCAATCGCAAATCTCTCGCGCTTCTAGAGGATTTTTTTAGCTCAACATTATCCAATCCCCCGGTGCGATCGCATCCTCTCGTTCAATAAACATCCCAAAAAATCCGCTGACGACCCGAATTGTTTTCCCCCTAACCCACTCAACTTTGCCCTTGAGCCATCCATCCTGAGATTGAGGGAAATATGCCCAAACTTCATCGTCGGCTTTGTAGTGGGCTAATGGAGGGCGCTCAGATGTTTTTAACGCTTGATGCCACTGCTCCAATTGTCGGCGTCTGGGTTGGTTGCCTAATAGCGCGATCGCATCCTCCACAATTTCAGTAGGGCTACCCTCGATGATGCTGGCAAATTCCTCAATTGTTTCGGCAAACGGTAAAGCTTCGATGACCTGCTCAAGAGGTGTAGCCAGAGGTTCGGCATGGGTTTGAGTGACGCACACCTCCCCCCTGGTTTCTATAAGAATATCAGACCCAAAGTGTGCAGTCTGAGGCTCTTTCTCTGTAAGGGTTTTCGACGTTTTAACCCCCATATTTTTAATGATTTTTTTCCAGTCAAAAGTCAACTCAGAAACGTAACTATTAATCCGCTGTTCTACGCAGTCGTACACAGCTTGTGATAATGAGTCCATTGGCTTGATAGAGTACTCACGATAGCGAGTGCCGTCCGGTCGGGTTTTTTGCCCGTCCTCGCTCGTCTCTCGCTGAAACTTCTTCAGTACCTTTCCGATATAGACACATGGGTTTTCGTCATGCTTTACTCCGAGATTACGGGCATTGCGAAGAAGCTTCCCTTTTTGCCAGAATGCAATCGCTTCTGGAGACTCGTTATGCCAGCTATTCTCAGGATTAAGGAAAAAATCAATCCCCATCTCGTAGAGCGTATTTACCTCAAGCCACTTACTGTGGTATCGAGATACGGCGAGTCCTCCCAAGCTGGTACTATCTGGGTCAGTTAGCAAATCTAGTTTTTTATGCCACTTGTGTTGCTGAACGACTTTACATATTTCTGGATTATTTAAAAAGAACAAAGATTCTAATCGGGAAATAAAAGCCCGATCTTGATTTGTGACTTTATTGATAAGGTCAGGATTGAACGCTGGCTTTTCTATTAGAACCTCAATCCCCTTCTCAGGAATTGGCTGAGAAGCTGCCTTCCACTCCTCATAAGGTGTTTCTGCAACTGTGACAATCTTTTCTGTTTGAGATTGCTCAATCTCTTGGATTTGTTCGGGAGTCGTGACTTTTTTTGTCTGCGTGACAATCTTTTGTTCGATTCCGGGTAGTCTGCCGAGTAAGCGAGATTTCGTTACTTGATTACGTTCTGCTGGGGTTTTGTTCAGTTTTTTGCCTAACGCATCAGCTTCGGATGTGCTGATGGTTTCGGAGGCGAAGATTGCTATAGCCTTCTCTTGTGCGATTTCTTGCTGTGCTGCCTTCAGATCGTATAAATCATCCCCGCTTGACTCAACAGTGAGTACTTCCCACCCTGCATTCCGTGCGGCGTACTCAAAGCAAAATCTAGGGTATTCTCGCTCAAAGCTTTCTTTAAGCATCAGCTTCGCTTCATATTGGATATGAGGATCGCGAAGCCGTGCATCTATTCTTTCATGTGCCATTTTCAAGATTTCACCTTCCTCTATCCCTTCCAGTGAAAGAGAGGCGCAATCCTTCATTATTTCAAACCACCCAGAAAAAATATCATCAGAACTCTCTTCATCTGTTGTGACCTGCCTTGTGCTTGGCAATGAGTGAGATTGAACGTAGGTAAATTTTGTAGTGTATGGGTCGCGGTTTCTCCCTGAGAATTGTACTTGGGTATCTGTTAGGCTTGTGCCAAAAAAGAATGCAAATTCATACTTGAAGTAACCAGGAATTTCTCTGCCTAGTTCGTCTAGCAATTCAATGCTTATACCACTTTCAGCGCTCGGACTTAGGATTACTGTGTCTATGTTTTCTTCGAGTATAAATTTTCTGGGATTCCGTAGGAATAATCTACCCAGTTCGGTTCCAGACGATGTGGAATCGAGTCTAAAAACTTTCCTACTTAACGCTGAAAGCTTCTGATCCCAAGCCTCACATTTCTTCTGACTATCAGACAAAATTAATATTGGGATATCGATAGGCAAGTCCATCATTATTCGATGCAGCTTGCTGTAATCATCGCGTTTATGATCAAATGAAATCCACTCACCAATCTGGCTTGCTAATCCATGTTTTACGTCTTTCTCTGTAGCTTGTCTTTTGCGAGATGACCCGTTGTAGAGATAAATTTTCCCTTTGTTGCCTTTGTATTTATTGAGAATTTTTGTGAACTTCTTTCCGCTCAACTTTTCAAAATATTCAACAGTGAAATCCATTAGATTTCCGTCAGCGATTAGGTTGGCACTGCTATTTTGAAGTGCATCACAGACCCGTGATTTAATGGCATCTCGGTAAAAAGAAACGGCTGTACTACTTTGATTTAAATGTTTCGCAACTGACTCAACCTCATCAAAGACAGCCTTTTTTCCCTCAAAATGATGAGGTGCAAAATAAATCCAAGAATCTACGGCTCCTGCAATTCTTGATGTTGGGTCTGCCAGTAGAGCAAGGTCTTTGCCTCCTTTTAAGTCCTGCTGAATTTGATACCAAGGTTGCCCATTTAGCTTTTCGCCATTAGCACAAAACTGCTCATTCAAGCAATTCCTGTACCCTCCAAGGGCAGCCCCCTCTTCACTATTGGCAAGCCATCTGGCATTAGTAAAATAACTTTTACCCGTATTCAACCCAGAATTAATAGCTAGGTTTTCACCTGGCTTGAAATCGTAATCAAAATAACGAGAATCGATTGTTACGTCGGGTGTAAATTCTCGCAGCTTAAGCCATTCTTTTCCGCGTTTGGTTCCTAGTGCATCAAATTTTTTGAGTAGCTCATCTTGGGAGTGGCGGATAATATGGAATCCTGCATCGGGTAATTCTTTGATGGGTTTGACATATTTCTTTTGAGTTTTTGGGTCTGAGTTCGCTTTCAACTTCCGGTCGGGTTTATCATCAGAACTGCCAAACCCTTGATTAGTTGTAGGAGCTTGACCCATTCCAAAGAACTCATCAGGTTCGATGTACTTGATTATCGAAAAATCCTCAAGCTCATCAATGTCGGGGTAAGATTTATCAACTTGACCCCACCAAGCGATTTGAATTTTGTATCCTAATGATCGCAAAAACTCAAATTCTCTTATCCAGCGCTGGCAAACGTGAGGATTTTTAATGTCACCTGCATCGACCGGGACAACAAGCTTTTTAGTTTGGTACTTGGCTGAAAGCTTCTCTAAGGCGACTTTGCAAGCATTCGGACTCCCACTGAACAGACCGCTACTTGCACCCAGTACAGGAACCCCTAGGCGGTAGTGAGTGAGCGACGGCTTGATGCCTACTCCTTCAGGTAGCCAGATAGCATCCCCTCGATACTCACTTGGCTCGAATATGCTTAGAGGTAGCTCTCCATCAAGGTGAGGAGTTGCCCCTTCAGGATTTTTCTTTGTAGCGCTCGTAAGCCATCGGTAGCGCCCATTCTCTCCATCCCTTAAACGGATTGAGAGGGCAGCGATTAGCCCGTTGGCATCCCTTACAGGGAAAATGTATCCTGGCTGAGAATTCAATCTTCCCTCACTCAGTAGACCAGGAAGATTAGAGGGAAACTGACCTGATACCTTTTGCCATTGTTCGACTGAGCGATAACCATCAGCCTCGATTTGTTCACGGGTAAACCCCCGACGCTCTAAATCGGCTCGATCAATTTCCCTTAGCGGTAGTTGTTCCAAAATCTTCGAGTAAGATTTGTGACGGTCAACTGCCGACAACTGGCTAGCGATCTGCTGTTGCCACCGCCGTTCCCGCTCCAACCGCTGTTGCTCTTGTTCCCGCTGCCATTCCTCTTTCGACTTTTGAGCAAAAGCTTCAGCCTCCTCAGATGGCTGCCACATTGTAAAGCCCCACCGATCAAAGCCTCGGAAGATGTAGCCGCTAGGATTAGCACTGCTTTCGCGACAGAATACCATTTTCGATGTGGTTGATTCGCGACAATCCTTCTTGGCTCCGCTGCACACGGGACATTTACGCTTAAGTGGGGTAAAGCCCATCAGCCTTCACCCCCTACTTCACCCAAAATGAAAACAGCTTCATCACCTGATATGCCGCATTCTTCGAGCAGTTCCAGGCAGAGTGAAAGCGATTTTCGCTGTCGTAGTTGTCGTAACTTTTTTAGATTCCGAGAACCGATGGAAGCGTTGTACTCGCTGCACTTAAAGTCCATCGTGCCCCCCTTTTGCCAGCTTCGATTTTGAAACTACTCTTTGGTCTTCCCACAGGAAAAACCCTACCTGATCTTCTTCTTGTCGCTTGCACCTCCAAGTACCTACTAAATCCCCAACTTTTGCATCAGGCTTTCCCCCACAAAAGCAGAGATATTTATACTCGGAGATTTCACATTTGCCCTTTTTATTCCGGCAAATGGGGCAGGGACGCGATCTAAAGCTGCTGAGGAATTTGCTCATTTTGCACCTCTTCTCTTTGCCAGCGCGATCGCTTCATCAAGAGTCAGGTGATTGCCTAAAACCTGATCACGAAATACGACCTGATACCGATCGCGTTGCTTGGGGGAAATTCCTGGAATGCTTGATATTTGAGGCTTTTGTTGATTTCTGTCTAATGCAAGAGGGAGAGATAATTGATAAGAATGATTATCGGTCTTGCTATTTCTATTCGATTGTAGAATGATTATGAAAGGTTTTTTTCTCATAGATGCCGCTGAATGTTTATTTCGGCGGCGCTTTGCTATGTGGCTTTAAATTGACTCTGATAGGCTAGAGGTTAGATATATTAACTCTCTCCGGTTGAGCGCCTTCGAGTGTTGATTTAGGCTTTGGAGCCTGAGAAACTCCTTTATCAGAGTCGATTTCTGCCAGCGAAGCGCCAGCCGGGTTTTTTCTTGATCCTAGACTCCCATACTCAAGCCAAAAATAGAAAATCTACCGACCAGATGAGAGAATTTTCTATTAGATGAGAAATTATTACAAAACTTAACTTACCAGTTTATCCGCCGACTGGTTTGCGGATTGACAGCGTAGCCGCTATTCCATTTGGGTAAAATCAATTTGTATCTATCAACAGGTGTTTTGCTGCACCAAAATGCGGTCAAATTTTTATATGCGCTTAAGAAGCTTTTCCAGCAGTCTCTGATCTTAAAATTGGCTCTCGTATCGCTCGAATTTTTCTTTTTCCAAATCGCGTAAATAATAAAATTTTCCCAGCATTCAGACTTGCGCCCCATTTCGAGCATTTTTTCTGTTTCTTCTACTTCTAATTTCTCTCGGTAAAATGTGATTCTAAAGCTGCATTTTTTGCGAACTTTTCCAATACCATCATCTTCACCTTCACCAGTGACAATATCCTTAATATCGAATGTGACTTGCTGTCGGCAAACCTCTGTAAATAGTTCTCTAGGATTGTTAAAAGGAAAGTTTCGATTGTTTCCTTGGGCTGCTTTTTTGATCAAGTCCCACCCGACAATTATTAGATTGAGTTGACTAAACTGATAACAACTATTTACTTCAATTAGTTTACGTTGTAGAGAGTGAAGTTCTGGATTGTCGAGCGGATTTAGAGGCTCACAGCCTAATTGCTTTTGTTGTAAATAATCTATCGATTTTGCTGTCCATTGCCACAGTCTTTTCTGGTTTTCGATTACTACACCTTGATCTTTTGTCCACAAAACAGGATGTTGTGGTAATTCTGCAAGTGATTTGATCATTTGTGGCGTTGCTGAACAGAGGGATGAATCAAGTGAAGATAGGTATTGATCGATACTTTAGGTAGTGAATCAGCAAGCGAAGTGAAGACCTCAGCATTTCGACCGACTTGGAGTAACACAATGTCGAACGGTGCAGTCGGGCTA
>DATNQT010000010.1:0-14003 GCA_036703885.1 Candidatus Sericytochromatia bacterium | reverse complement strand
ATACTGATGCTTGCTATCCCTCTATTGCCTAAACAGTTTTTCATCCTGTTGGTGATTACGTTTTTAATCTCTAGCGTGACGCAATTTTTTGCTCCTGCTGAGCAAGCGGCGATTCCCCTATTGGTAAAACGGGAAAATTTGATGTCAGCCAATGCTTTATTTACGACAACAATGATGGGTTCATTGATTGTCGGTTTTGCCATTGGAGAACCGTTGTTGAGTCTGATTAGAACCTGGGCAGGAGAAGATAGTCAAGAGGTTTTTGTTGCTGGGTTGTACCTTGTCGCAGCAGCGAGTGGCTTTTTCATCAAAATTAAAGAAAAAATAACTCGTAAGGGTAAGTTAGCGATTCATCCTTGGCATGATTTTAAGGAAGGACTGAGCTACTTGTGGAAAAATCGCTTGGTACGCAATGCGATGATCCAGCTAACTACCCTCTATTCAGTCTTTGCCGCATTAACGGTACTAGCGTTTAGTTTGGCAGAAAGGATTGGGCTTAAACCCACGCAATTTGGCTTTCTGTTAGCTGCCGCCGGAATTGGCTTAGTCTTAGGTGCTGGGATATTAGGACACTGGGGCGATCGCTTTCATCATAAGCCATTACCGTTGATTGGTTTTCTCGGTATGGCGTTTGTCTTAGCAGTTTTCACCTTCACGGAACGAGTTTGGTTGGGATTAACGCTAAGTGCGGTATTAGGATTAGGAGCTTCATTGATTGGCGTGCCGATGCAAACTGCCATTCATGCCTCGACACAGGAATCCATGCGAGGTAAAGTCTTTGGCTTTCAAAATAATGTCGTGAACATTGCTCTGAGTTTGCCCTTAGCGATTGCTGGACCCTTAACCGATGCTGTTGGGTTACGCACTGTGCTGATTGGCATGAGCATAGTAGTGGCAGTCGCGGGTATCTGGGCGTGGCAAAATACTCGCAAAGTCCTACAGGATGTTATTTGACGTAGGTAATGTACTTTACTCTCTTCCCGCCAGAAGATTATCTATTTTCCGGGGGACTAAAGAGCGATCACAAATACCTCAACTTCCGAAAAACTGAGTAATAATACTTAAGGCTTCAGGAAAGCGCGAGAGCTTCACGTCTCAACCCATCTTGTCAGTCTTTGCTTGATAATTGATGTGAAAACTCACACGAAGCCGCCGTCAAGGATGACTAGCAGAACTAAAATGTTTCATCAAATCTCACCGGATTGGGACTTGTGGCAAAAGTCATACTATAAACATCAACAAGCTTATCTCCGTCAAAGATTACTGGCAATTAAGTATTTGTGGGAAGGAAAAACTCGATACGAAGTAACTCAGCTAGTCGGCTGTAGTTATGCAACATTGACTGCATGGCTGGATAAATTTTTAGAGGGCGGATTTGAGAAACTCACAGAACCAATTACCCACCAGGTGCCATCGCGTCTGAATCTTGAGCAACAACTAGAACTCAAGAAAATTCTTCAGGAACAAAAGCCAACAGATTATGGAATAGATAGATACATTTGGACGGGAAAAATTATCAGCGCCGTTATTCAACAAAGATGGGGGATAGTGCTTAAGAACAGTCGCATCTATGAAATTCTTGATTCTCTCAACTTATCTCATCAGAAAGCACATCGAGACTATGTTAATGCTGATCCAGAGCGCCAAAAACAGTTTATCTTAACTCTTAAAAAAAACTGCAATTCCAGCAGGAAGGAGAAAAGATAACCTTTTTTGATGAATTTGCACTCTATGACCGCCCCAGCTTGTTTTATGCCTGGGCAGAAAAGAATAGCCGACCCCAAGTTCCCAGCAACGAACGGCAAAGAAATAAAGTCAACGGTCTAATGAGCGTGGATGCTGTAACGGGTGAAGAATATTTGAAACTGGCTGAACGAGCCAAGACTGAAGATGTTTCCAGATATTTTTCTGAGTTGTGTCACGATTGTGTGCAACAAGGTTTTCACAAATTGAGTGTAATTTTGGATAATAACACAACTCATAAACAAAAAATGCGTAATCTGTTGGATGCTCAATTGATAGAGCTAGGTATTAAGAAAGATATTGAAATAGAGTTTATCTACACTCCCCCTTATTCGCCCAACTTCAATCTAGTTGAATATCTGATACATCAGCTGAGACTACAACTGTTACATCATCAGCCTGTAGGAATGACTATAGAGCTGGTACGAGAGAAACTTGAAAAGTATTTACAACTTCATCAGCTTCAGACCCCACAACAAATTCAAAACACAATAGCTCATATTTGCTCCTTAGTCAAATAATCTGGAAGTCAAACAGACTAGGTCTTTTGACTTGGTTGAAACGGCTGCGTCTAGGTTAGCGATCACTCTTCAATCTTGGCAGAGAATAGTTAATCTTCTGGCGAGAAAAACTAATACCAATTCTCCCGGAAGGTGCGCTTAATACAGCACGGCTAATCTAGTCATACTAAGTTGAGCGACATTGATTCAGCGCATTGTCACAGAGAAATAGACAAGTATTATTACTCAGTTTTCTCCAGAACTGAAGTATTTGCGATCGCTCTTTAGTCTGCCAAAGAATAGATAATCTTCTGGCGGGAAGGGAGTAATCGCGATCGCGCTTGGAAGCAACTGGATTTATACTCAGCACTCAGTTCACAGTGAGCTTGCCGAACAGCACTCAGCACTCAGCACTTTGCTATACTACTGATTCTTCTTGACAAATGAAGTAGTCGAGTAAGTGAGAAGAGCCAACCAGATTAATCCAAAAGTCACGGCATGGGTACGAGAAAATGATTCGTGATAAAGGAAAATTCCCAGCATCAATTGCAAACTGGGGGCAATGTATTGGAAGAAGCCCAAGGTCGATAGACGCAACCGTTTTGCTGCATTGTTGAACCACAACAGCGGAAATGAAGTCACAACTCCCGCTCCAATCAATAACAGCATGAGCCACAGGTTGGCACTAAAATGCCCGGTTCCTGTCGCGGTTTGGTATCCAATGAAAGCCAATGCGACTGGCATAGCTAGCAGCGTTTCCACTGCCAGTCCCACCATAGGCGAAACGGGAACAAGCTTCCGTACCAACCCATAGAACGCAAAGGAAAACGCCAACCCCAGAGCAATCCAGGGCACTGTTCCCAGTTGCCAGACAAAATTTACTACCCCAAGACTTGCCAATAACACGGCAAATTGTTGCCCCCAGTTCAAGCGTTCCTTTAACACCGCAAATCCCAGCAAAACATTGGCTAGAGGATTGATGAAATAACCGAGGCTCGTTTCTACCACTCGCTGGGTGTTGACTCCGTAGATGTAAAGCCCCCAGTTAAATGTCAGCAGCAATGCTGTTAGCAGTAGGAAGCTGACTTTTCTCTTGAAACGCCAGACTTGCCAGAACTCCGAACTCCGTCGTTGCCAAACCAAAAGTCCAATCAGAAATACCATTGACCAGAGAATCCGGTGGCTCAACACTTCGATCGCTGGGAGTTGCCCGAAGAATTTCCAGTAAACTGGCAGCAATCCCCATGCCGTGTAGGCTAAAACGGCATAGAGAACACCCTCTTGGACGGCAGCAGGAGAGGACGTGTTTGGATGCAATTGTCTACTCAAAATTCCCGTTCACCCTGGTAAAGTCTCATTTTAGCCGCGTTGTGACAGGACTTAAGCTTTCTCAAAATAACAAAAACCCTCGTCAAAAGAGGGAAAATGATTCAAGTTTTCTTTTCAAGGGAAAATTCCCTAAAAAGTCATTTAATAAAGCTGTTAAACACTAGTTGCAATGCCCATGAACTGCGAATTGTGTGGACGAGAAGTCAATCGTCTAACAGTCCATCATCTGGTTCCCAGACAAAGAGTTAAACAAAAAAAGGCAGAGGCGGGTCCAACTGCCAATATCTGTTCCCCCTGCCATAAACAGATACATAACTTGTTTGATAACAAACGTTTGGCTCAAGAACTCAATACCCTAGATAAGTTAAGAGATGAGCCTCAGATGCAAAAGTTTTTGTCTTGGGTCAAGAAGCAAAAGCCCAATAAGCGTGTCCAAGTACATCGTAAAAAAGTAGCGGCGGGTTAGTAGCTAAAAGTAATCTTCTCTCTTCATTATTAAATGCTTCAATCATGAGAATTACTTAGCCATCAGACGATCGCGTGCATCTTTGAGCGCTTGCCGTACCTGCTCGAAACCCGTACCACCGTAACTGTTACGTGCAGAAACGACTTGCTTCGGTGCGATCGCCTCATAAACATCCTCCTCAAACGCCGGATGCAATTCCTTCCATTCCTCCAAACTCAAATCCTTAAGCAATTTCCCACTACTCAAGCAAGTTCTGACAACTTTACCCACCAAGTTATAAGCTTCTCGGAACGGAATGCCGCGTGTTGCAAGATAGTCAGCTACATCAGTCGCGTTAGAGAAGTCTTCAGCCACTGCTTGTGCCAAACGTTCGCTCTTAAATTCCAGCCCCTCCCGCAACAGAATAGTCATCGCTTCCAAGCAGCCTTGAACCGTCTTGACGCTATCAAAGAGTGCTTCTTTATCGTCTTGCAAGTCTTTGTTGTAAGCCAGAGGTAGCCCCTTCATCAATACCAACATCCCTTGCAAATGACCGAAGACACGCCCTGTTTTTCCCCGTACCAGTTCCGGGACATCAGGGTTTTTCTTTTGGGGCATAATGCTCGAACCCGTGGAACAGTTGTCTTTGAGGGTGACAAAGCCAAATTCCTGAGACGCCCAAAGAATCATTTCCTCAGATAATCGGCTCAGGTGAACCATAATCAGGCTAGCAGCGCATAGGAATTCGATCGCAAAATCGCGATCGCTCACGCCATCAAGACTGTTGCGATAAACGCCCCCAAACTCCAGCAGAGAAGCTGTGTAGTGCCGATCAATAGGAAAAGTAGTACCTGCAAGCGCTCCACTACCCAACGGCGAGATATTGACTCGTTGGTAAATCTCTCCTAGCCGCTCCCAGTCACGCTGTAGCATTTCAAAGTACGCCAATAGGTGATGGGCTAAACTAAGCGGTTGGGCGCGTTGCAGGTGCGTGTATCCAGGGATCAAGGTTTCCACGTTGGCTTCGGCGAGGTTGAACAGGACACCTTGGAACTCGCGCAACTGAGTGCGAATTGTTGAAATTTGCTCTCGCAGGTAGAGTCGTGTATCAGTACCAACTTGGTCATTACGCGATCGCGCTGTATGTAGCTTTTTCCCCACATCTCCCGCGATTTCTGTCAGCCGTCGCTCAACCGCAAAGTGGACATCCTCCGCGTCAATGCCAGGGTTAAAGTTGCCATCGCGGTATTCCTGGCGAATTTGTTCTAAGCCTGCAACGAGTTGCTCACCCTCCTCTGCTGAGATAATGCCAGTGTGAGCCAGCATTTTGGCATGAGCTACAGAACCTGTAATGTCGTACTCAATCAGTTCAATATCGAAGCCAATACTGGCATTGAAACGAGCGATCGCCGGATGCAACGCTGATTCAAACCGCTGACTCCAAGTTGTTTGTTTAGTCACAGCAGTAGTCCTTAGTCAGTAGTCCTCAGTCAGTACTCCTCAGCCAGTAGTCCTTAGTCAGTAGTCATTAGTCCTTTGTCAGTTGCTAATAACCAATGACCAATGACCAATGACCAATGACTAATGACCAACAACCCATATCAGAAAGAAGTCATACTCCGAAACAAGTACCCAAGGGCTAATCCAATTAGCAGCGCCCAGATTTGACCTGTACTAACAAAGTTGCTCCATGCGTTTTGTACATTCGCCAGAAGATCTGTATTGGCGGGGGTATCTTGAGCCAGCACAAGCCAATCAAACGATAACTGACCGTTCAGCCCACCCAGAGCATCATTCCAGTGGCTGACACTAGTTACAAGAGCGGATACAGATTGTATGCCTTCAACGACCATGCAATTATTGCCTCAGACAAAAGTAGTTCACTCGGAAGATTTTACCTGCATCACGACCAGTGTCATATCATCCCCATTACGGTTTGTTGAACCAATAAACTGCTGTACCTGTTCAAAGAGGTAGTCCAAAATCGCTTGGGATGTAGGGCAATGTTCGCAAGCCCACTGGAACGCTCGTGTCAGGTTTTCCTCATCAAAGCGATCACCTTTCTGATTGGCAGCATCAGTGAAGCCATCGGTATAGTAAATTATTGTGTCACCAAGAGCTAGCTGCACTTGGGCGTCCTCGTATTGAGAGTCTGCCTCTAGACCAATGAGCATCCCCTCGGTGTCCAAGGGTATAATCGACCGAGTTGACGCTTGCCACAACAGAGGCGGATTGTGGGCAGCATTGCTGTAAGACAAAATTCGGGTTTGGGGGTCGTACTCGGAATAAAACAACGTGACAAACCGATGGGAATTTTCCAAATCGGCATACATCACTCGGTTCAGGTGATGTAAAATCCTCGCTGGTGAGTGGCGGTTCAAGACTTCTGCTCGAAGCATTCCCCTGGTCATCGTCATAATCAAGCCAGCAGGGACGCCTTTCCCCATCACGTCACCGATTACGAGGCTCCAGGGTACAGACACTTTTAGAGCATCTGAGAGTTCGGTTTCACTAGGGTTTTTAGACCGTAACTGGTCGTAGTTAGTGGGAATGAAATCGTAGTAGTCGCCGCCGACTCGATTAGCCGTCTTACATAGAGCTGCCAGTTCGACGCCTTCAATTTCCGGACATTGGCGTGGCAGCAAGCGCAGTTGAATGTCTGCCCCAATTTCTAACTCTCGATCCAGGCGTTCTTTCTTACGCAGCTCAACTGTAAGTTCATCATTAGCGATCGCTACAGCCGTTTGGTCGGCAACTAACCGCACTAACTTTTGCCGTGTTGGCGTCCAAGTGTAGTTGGGATCATGGGTAAAAACATACAAACGCCCACGTTCGCCATTTTTAACCAATATCGGAGTGCCAAATAGCTGCACGTCTGCTCCCAGCGAGTGGCTGACGTGTTCATCCAGAGACGCCTGAATCAGTTCCAACGGTACTGGTGTTGAGTCAGTCTCTCCATCGCTACTAGCCGTCATCACTTCACGGGTTGCCTTTTCGATCGCCCTACGAATATCCTGACAAGCTTGACCTTCCTGGCAATGTAGCCTTTCCAGGCGTACCTGACCGTTTGGCTTGAACAAAATTAAAGCGCCACCATCCGCATCAGTCACCCGCGCTGCCATCAGCGGAATTAACTCCAAAAACTGATTCAAATTGTTGAAGCTGCGTAAGGCAAACCCCAATGAACTCAACAAATCTTGAATCTTATGCTGTTCCCGGTGCAGACGCGCCACCAGTTCTTTGAGAGCAGAAACGGGGGTTCCTTCAGTAGGAGTACTACTGTTGCTACTGTCGGCTGAACTTGATGGTTGACGCGGAACAGGCAGTGCTGTCATAGCATCCGGGTTTGGTAACATTAATGAATTGGACTAATCAAAAGTAGAACACAGTTTCAGAGTTAGATGTGCGTGAGGACGCTCTTAAGAAGCTTTGGGTCTATAAGCCTCCATCAGAGAGCTGAGACTTTCCGGATAGTTCTCCTTGCAGAATAATTCTGTGAGGAAGTTATCGCAAAATATAGTATGGCATCATAACTTTACTGGTTCTTGATGGTTGTAGCTCTCCCTCCGCCCTTAATCAGCTATTTTGCGTACTTGAGCAGTAAATGATAGCGCCAATCCAGTGTTATGCCAATGTCCTGCTAGGGGATTTTCCCAATTAATTTCTCTCTAGGGAGATTTTTAGCTGCAATGGCAAGGGTTGGATTGATCTGGAGCGCCCTTTAATGAAAGCAGGTCGAGGATTTACAACCAGCTTTTGATTTCTTACCCTTAACCTCTCCCACCTTACAACATGAGAGCGTATTGCACTCAACTTGGAATCCCATTAAAACAGTAATCGATAATAATTCGTAAATTTTTATTGCAATTCAATAGACCTCTTGCACTCATTTCTATCTCTACCCCACCCCAGTCCTCCCCGAACTCGCGGCGAGGGAGCCAGATTTCTTGCTTCCACCCGCCATAAGAAAAGATCGGACTTTGTGATTAACAAGCCCGACCCAACGAAAACACTCACTCAAATTTGTCTTATACAAATGTGGAACTTCTTAGCTGAACCGCATTAATGGCAACTGAGCATTTTATCGGCTCTGCTAAGATTACTTAGGTGCAGCAACAGTTGCGTTAACTTGTACAGACTGTACGCCTTTGATCTTTTTCGCCTCAGTTTGAATCTTAGCTAGTTGATCCTGCTTCGGGACAGTTCCTGCTACAGTGACAACGCCTTTTTCAGATTTAACAGTTAGCTGACCGTTAGGAATGTTTGCTTCCAGCTTACTGCGGACTTCGCTTTCAATATCGTTGTCAGATCTGTCTGCACTACCGCCATTAATTGCATTATTGCGCTCCTCACGCGCTTTAATGTCAGCATTGAGCTGCTTTCTACGAGTTTTGCTTTGGGCATCTTCTTGAGTGTCCTTAACGGCTTCTCCTGATGGAGCCTTTGGACTTTCTTTAGTCGAATCAGGAGCATCGGCACTTGTTTTAGCATTGCCGCAAGCAACTGCACCAAATAATAAAACGCCGCTTAGTAAAAGAGTTGTTAACTTTCTCATTTTTTTAGTTCTTCTCTGAGAACGGTTAAGGATGGAAATTAAGTATGGATTAGGAACGACGCACCTTAATGAATGGAAGGGCTTGCAGCCGCCGTAACTCTCAGGGTTGTGCAACTTTCCCCTTTTCAAATCCCTTAGCTAAAGGGAATAGGGGTTCAGTGCATTTCTGGATAAGTCCTACAGAAGTAGAAGAGAAGAGGAGCAAGTTTTGTTTATTCATCTTGCTCCTGCACTTCTTACAGACAGCCAGGGTTACCAACAAATGGCAAACCTATCGAGGCTGATCGCGGTGGTCAATAATGATAACTTCAGGGTGATCGTCAACAACCTGAACATTATTGCCAGTAGTAGTTACGCCTGGTGTTGCATCGCGGTCAATGACGTTGCGGGTAGCAGTAGTTGCACTGCTTGGGGTAGTGGTGGGATGACCCGCGCGATCAGGGGCATCAAAAATTGCCCAATCTTGGATGCCACGACGGCTGAGGAGCGGTTCGGCACGAAGAATTTCTTCTTGAGTACCATCAACCATCACTAGATAGTCACCATGATTGACGCGATCGTTGTAAACATGAGCGCGGTCATCGGGAATACCCAAACCCACCAAAGCACCCGTTAAACCGCCAGCCGCTGCACCAATTGCGCCACCAGCTGCCGTCGTAGCTAAAGCGGTTGCTAAAGCACCACCAGCCAGAACCGGACCAATGCCAGGAATCGCTAAAGCACCCAAGCCGACTAATAAGCCGCCCAGACCCCCTAAAGCGCCACCTGTTGCTGCACCAGCTTTTGCACCTTCATCAGTCTTTGTCTGATCGGCTACGTTACCACTACCGAGACTCGCGCCATCAGTATGTTTGCCAACCAGCGAAATTTGATTCATGTCGAAGCCAGCATTTTTGAGGTCTTGGATGGCGGCTTCGGCATCGCGACGGTGGGCGAAGACACCAATGGCGCGGTGGTAGCGACCTACACCAGTAGTAGGGGTAGCTGCATAACCTGTGCGACCTGTGCCACTTTGGAGGTTAGTTGCATAATCTGTACGGGTGCGATCGCGGTCTACAGATGTATCATGAGCCTTACCAGGAGCCACATCTGTTTTATCAAAGATGCCCCATTCCTGGATGCCATGACGGTTTAGAATAGCATGGGCACGGCCGATTTCTTCGTTGTTGCCATCCACCATCACCAGATAATCGCCACGGTTAACCCGGTCGTTGTAAAAGTGAGCTTTCTCTTCAGGAATACCCAAACCGACTAAGGCTCCGGTTAAACCACCAGCCGCTGCACCGATTGCACCACCAGCCGCTGCGGTCGCTAAAGCGGTTGCTAAAGCGCCACCAGCAATCACAGGTCCAATTCCAGGAATGGCTAAAGCACCCAAGCCGACCAATAAGCCACCCAAGCCGCCTAAAGCACCACCCGTAACAGCACCCGTTTTTGCACCGTCGTCTGCTTTATGACCTGTAGCGCGATTGCCGACATCGACACCACCAATATCTGCGTTGGGGTCAAGGTCTTTCCCCACTACAGAAACATGATCCATGTTAAAGCCAGCATCTCTCAGTTCTCTGAGCGCTGCTTCAGTATTACGGCGGTGGGCGAAAACGCCAACTGCACGATGAGTGCCACCTACGCCAGAACCGGAGGTACGAGCGCTAGTACGAGTGCGATCGCTATCTGGTGCATCAAAAATTCTCCACTCCTGAATGCCGCGACGGCGCAGAATAGGTTCGGCACGACGAATTTCCTCTTCCGTGCCATCAACCATCACCAGGTATTCACCGTGATTGACGCGATCATTGTAGAAGCGAGCGCGGTCATCTGGAATACCTAAACCTACCAAAGCTCCCGTTAAACCACCCGCTGCCGCGCCAATTGCACCACCCGCTGCCGCCGTGGCTAAAGCGGTCGCCAAAGCGCCGCCAGCAATAACGGGTCCAATGCCAGGAATGGCTAAAGCACCCAAGCCGACTAATAAGCCACCTAGACCACCTAGCGCTCCACCTGTTGCCGCGCCAGTTTTTGCACCTTCATCAGTCTTTGTCCGGTTAGTAACGTCACCACCTTGAGGAGTGCTGCCGTGAGTATCTTTACCAACCATAGAAATCTGGCTCATCGGGAAGCCAATATCTCTAAGTTCCTGAATTGCCCCTTCGGCATCGCGACGGTGAGGGAAGATGCCGATCGCACGTTTATTATGAACTAAAGCACTGCGGGGAGAGGTAGCCGCTGCACCAACGGTCTGCGTTCGGTCAGCATTGGGAAGATCATAGACTCTCCAATCTTCAATCCCACCACGGTTGAGAATCGCTTGCGCACGATGAATTTCTTCATCCGTGCCTTCAATCATTATTAAATAATGCCCTCTAGATACCCGCTCGTTATAACCTTTAGCTTCCTCTTCGGGAATCCCTAGACCAACGAGTGCCCCAAGGAGACTACCAGCTGCTGCCCCGATTGCACCACCTGCCAGGGTAGTAGCAATGGCGGTTGCAGTTGCTCCCGCTAGCATGATTGGCCCGATTCCAGGAAGTGCTAAAGTACCTAAACCTACTAATAACCCTGTTAAACCACCTAATGCACCACCAGCCAGCGCTCCGGTTGTAGCGCCTTCATCTGCTTTGTTATCGCTGCGATCGCGAACCTCGTCACGAACATCAGCACCCGCTATGTCACTACGTCCGTCTGCATCCCGTGCGATTACAGAAACTCTATCCATCGGAAACTTAGAATCTCTCAGTTCCCTGAGTGCTAATTCTGCTTCCCGGCGGCTTGAAAAAACACCTACGGCTCTTTTGTGTTGTCCTAAGGCCATTTTGTCTTCACTCCTAAGAGGGAAAGTATTAAATTCGCAACACCAAAATGCATTTTTATCGGTGCTGATGTATACCATTTACGTCTCTTCAGCGAACGAAGTCATCAGTCAAGGGAAATAAATCTTATTTCTATCAAGAGAGGGGTGAAAAATGAAGAGAATTGTGCCAGCAATAATGTTTTAAATTTGTAAATTAAATACCCTAACTTCTATTAAGTTAATAAATTTTTTCGTCAAAAGCTACAGACTTTTACCGCCAGCACTAACCTTTAATTAAATGCTAGTAGAAGTATTCTGATTCAGGCTTAACAAACTGTACTGCATATAATCGGCAATAGGCGAGAAGCAAAGGAATGTTCTTGCCTACTCGCCTGATTTCGTCTTATTTCTAAAACCTTCAGAGACTAATGATCCTGATTGTTAAGCTAGAGCTATTAGCGATCGCACTAAAACTTTCACAAATAATATTTTTATTCAGAGTCTGACGAACTGGAATCATCAGATTCATCCTGCTCCTGGGTTTCTGGGGATGAGGTTTGATTGGTTGGGTTGGGTTGCGCTGTTGTAGAAGTTCCAGTTCCAGTAGAAGTCGGGTTTTGCGGTTGAGTTGGAGAAGCTTGAGTGCTGATATAGGGTTGTCCCCCTGAGGACGGCACTTGCGTCGTTTGAGGGCTTGGGTTCTGTTGAGCAGCGCTAGGATTGGTTGGTAAAGTCTGGTTTTGAGAAGTCGTACTTTGTTGAGTATTAGGTTGCTGTTGCCCAGAACTTGGAACAGTTTCCTCAACATCAGGTTCACTGTATTCCTCAGACGTTGCAGGTTCCTCAGTCTCAGTTGTTCCTTCAATATTCGTAGTTTCTGTAGCTGGGCTTGGAGAAGCACTTCGTGAAGGTACGTTTACTTGTGTCGGTGACTCTTGTTGGTGATTTTGGTTTAGAAAGAATAAAGTACCAGCTGTTAAGCCGACTAGCGAGGTAAGACCGATGCCAAGTAAAAAACTACGAGTGTCAATTTTTTTCTTGCGAATTTCTTGATGTTCGTTTTCAAAACTAGGCTCGGAAGCACGACCAGGAATGTACCCCACTTGATAGGAGGTAGGAGAAACTTTTTGACTATGGGTATTGAGATTGCCTTTGCCATTCAAGTTATGTTTAGGATTAGGATTGACAGGCTTCTTAAACTTGTCCATTATTCTTTCTAAAAGAGTTGTTGAGTGAAGGCTGAGTCAAGTAAAGCTTAATTATCTTTGATAAAGTGAAGCCAACAATAACTCAAATATAGCAATCCTAGATAATTCGTGAGATGGCTCTGGCTGAAATCTAACTGAGTGTTGTTTAGCCTACGACAACTGATTTAGGATAGCTAAAGACTGTTATAGCTTTTAAAGGGCTATGCAATTTAGTTCTTTTAGGAATCGCTGATAGTCGGTTGAGGCGCAATCTGCATGGATGTTTTTGCAGGTTGATGTTGATTTATTGCAAAGAAAATAGCACTTCCTAAAATACCAAGGAGCGCCGTAACCGTAATCCCAAATAGCAACCCGTTCGCAGCAGTCTTTTTATCGCGAATAACCCGCTTTTCTTTCTGGCTGTGATGTTCGGATTCTCTCCCGTCAATATATCCATCGCGGTAGGCAAGTTTATTATATCTGCCTGTGCCATCCTTCATATTTTGAGGTGTCCTTGTTTTATCGGTGTACATCATAATTAAACCTTCTTATTAAAGTTGTTTTGTCAGTCAGGACACAGATAGTTTGGCTCAAACCTGCCTACAAGCTGTTCGTCTAAATCCTTGTCGGTCACAGAATTTAATTTTCTAGTCCCGTAAAGCTTAAGATAGCTGCTCCAAGAACACGAATCGCTCTATCTAAAAAGAGATTGTCCACTACATCGAAAGATTGACATTATGGATTTTCAAGAAATTAATTATCCACTTGCCTGTTAATAAATCAGGGTGGGCATCCTGGTTCACCTTACACGTTGGCTATTTTTTGTTTAGAACCCCTGATCTTTCAGAAAACTAACGCAGTAGAGCGCTCCATGTGGCAGCACCAACAATTCCGTCAGGCTCAAGGTTAAAGTTCTGTTGAGCGGCTTTGACAGCCGATTGAGTTGCTGTTCCAAAAATTCCATCGGCTGTGCCTCTGAAAAAGCCTAGGGTTCTCAACCGTTCTTGCAGCTGTGCTACGGCAGAACCTCGCATACCCTCTCGGAGAATTGGTAGGGCAACGGCTGTAGACTGGGGATTTACCGTTGAGGGAGAGTTTTGAGGAGTCGTGAAGGGGCTGTTGCGATCGCTACCACTCATTGTACTTGGCAGCGAAGAGGGGACAGGAAAACCTGACGCTGGGCTAGTTGTTGGCAGCGAAGCGGGGACAGGAAAACCTGACGCTGGTCTAGTTGTTGGCAGCGAAGCGGGGACAGGAAAACCTGACGCTGGGCTAGTTGAGGAAGTTGGAGGGGGCATCTGAGCGGTTGACGGACTGGGGAAAAGACGCGCCCAAGTTGCAGAACCTGTGATGCCATCAGCAGTTAAACCGGATGACTGCTGGAACCGAGAGACTGCGATCGCCGTACTTTCTCCATAGATACCATCCACAGTGCCAGTAAAGTAACCCAGCA
>DATNQT010000009.1:0-5725 GCA_036703885.1 Candidatus Sericytochromatia bacterium | reverse complement strand
GAAGTTAGCCTCATTCAGGTTTACCCCATTAAGTTTGGCTCCACTTAAATTTGCCTCAGTTAAATCCAAGCTGGTGAATTTTGCCCCAACTAAATTTGCCCCAACTAAATTTGCACCACTCAAGTTCGTTTCATTTAGATTTGTCCAACTTAGTGTTACCCCACTCAGGTTGGCATCATTCAGGTTTGCCCGACTCAAGTCTGCTCCTCTTAAGTTTGCTCCTATAAGGGAAGCCTGACTCAGGTCAGTGTTATTCAAATATGCCTGACTCAAATTTGCCCAATTTAGGTTAGCCTGACTCAAATCTCCACCACTCAGATTCACCTCACTTAGGTTAGCCTGACTCAAATCTGCCCCACTCAAGTAAGCTCGATTGAGGTAAGCTTCCCTCAGGTTAGCCTCACTCAAGTTAATCTCACTCAGCTCTGCCCAAGGCAGATAAATTCTACTTAGGTTAGCGCCCTTAAAATTTCGTTCTCCAGCGTCATAACACTTTAGAAGTTCCTTAGCCAGTCTACTAGTGTATTGAAGTAACGCTTGCTTGACATTATTGTTAGAGTTTGCATAAAGAAGAGAATAGGCAGCTTGGTGTATGTACCATTCAGCATCATCTAAAGCCTGAATCACCAAATCTAAGCCTGCTTTACCGTAATTTAATGCATCTTTTAAAGCAGAAATTCTTTGGTCGATACTTGCTATGCCACCTGATGACTTGCTTTTATCGAACCGCCACCTAACGCCATCAATTCCTCCTAAAACAACACCACTATAAGCTGGGCCATTACCGCCGAGAACGGCATCATAGTCTTTCGGCTTTTTGGGATTATTATGCATTGCACCTTGGCTTCATTGAGGCAATTCCCCTAAAGAATAGCTTCGCTATTTTCCCACCGACACATACCCTTTGGTTAAATGTTTAGCACTTATCCATGAGGGGTGGTTTTAGGTTTGAGGTACAAGAGGATTCACCTAATACCTCCATGATTTGTGTCAGGTTTAAACCCAATCGGTATTAATGCTGTCTGCCACCGAGTTTTTGCCTCTTGGGAGCCTGGGTATAGTAGTGGTGATAGTAGTCAGAGGAGCCAGCAATGTAGCCTTTGACACCATTGGCAACGATACCTAGAACACGGGCGCGAGACGTTTTTAATCCATACAAAACTTGTGCCAAAACAGCTCGATCTGTTCTGCCCAATCCTACAACCATAGCTATCCCATCGGTATAAGCCGCTACCAGTCTAGCGTCAGCCAAACCCAATAGAGGAGGCGCATCAAAGATGACCAGGTCAAAAGCTTCTTCAAATCGCTTAACTAAATTCTGCATCTTTTTGGAGTACAGCAGCCGAGTCGGGTCGGGAGGAATTTGGCCAGCAGTCAGCACGTAGAGATTATCTTCAACTGGCGATTGCTGAATTACATCATCGACATTGATTTCGCTGGAGATAACATTGCTCAGTCCCCAGACGTTAGGCAAATCTGTCCTGACATGAATCTGAGGACGACGCAAATCCGCATCGACTAATAATACTCGTTGCCCCATCGCCGCTGCTGCCTGTGCTAGGAAGGTCGAAACGGTAGATTTACCATCTGCTGGTACAGATGAACTAATCACCAAAGAGCGAATCGGTCGGTCGGGACTTAAGAATTGGAGGTTTGTATAAAGAGAACTAAATGCTTCTAAGAAAGGAGAAGCTGCATAACCCCTAGATCCATCCCCAAGTTCAAACTCTAAATTTTCAGGATCTGGTGTGGAACTGTCGAAGCGTGCCTTGAGTTGTTTCTGGAAGGGAATCGTTCCTAATATGGGTAAACCCGTACTGTCTTTAAGTTCATCGGGAGAGTGAAACACCTTATCCAATTTTTCGGCTAAGAAGGCAGCACCAGCTCCTGCCAGTAATCCGGCGATGGTACCGAGGAGAATACCGCGTGGGACGTTGGGTGAGATAGGCAGCTTGGGTCGTTGCGGCTTGTTAATCTGTTGCCAAGGACGAGTCTTTTGGGCTTGATCGATTTGCAGGGTTTCTCGAACGGTGAGAAAGCGGTTCAAGCTCTCCGTCGCTACAGTTAGATCTCGCTGTAAATCCGTGTACTGACGGGCAATGCTTGCCAGATCTCTGAGTTGTTGACCCAGAGCAGTTTCTGCTTTGGCGATCGCGTCTCTGCGTACCTGCAAAACTTGCTTTTGGTTTGAGGCATCTACCAACTTCTGAGTTAGATCCAAGCGAACAGAACTGGGAGAGGCTAAAGATTCGGGCTTACTAGGAACGCCAGAGGCTATATTTCCAACAGCTGTCGCTGCTTCCTGGGTTAACAGGGGCATTAAGTTTTGCTGCTGTTGTCGTAATGCTTGAATACTGGGACTCTCTTCTGTAAACCGCGCTGACTCAATCGCAATTTTATTTTCTACCTCAGCAAGCTTGTTGAGTACCTGTTGGTAGCGAGGGGCTTCTGAGAGTGCTGACGCTGCGATCGCTTGTTCTGGAGATACCCCTAATTGTCCTAACTGAGTTTTTAGCTCTGTATAGAGTTTTTCCGCTTCACCTAGCTGGGATTGGGTTTCTTGTCGTTGTTTGACAATCTCGCCGATACGAGTTGTTAAAAGTTGACCCTGAGTTTGTGGATCGATTATGTTGTAATCCTGCCGGAAATTCTGGAGTTTCTGCTGAAGCGTACTAACTCGTTCTTGTAAAATGCCTGTCTGTTCATTGACAAACTTTAGACCTTGCTGTACGGTATCTTGCTGCTCTTCCTGAGAGTACTTAACGTAGCCATTAGCAATTTGCTCCAAGATAAACTGAATTTTATCAGGGTCTGAATCTTGGTAGCGAACTTCTAAAATTTTGGTTTCCGCAAATCGGGAAATAGTCAGTTTGCTCCGTAGGGCATCGTAAGTAATATCTGGATATCGAGCTTTAATTTTGTCCAGGATGGGAGACATCACTTGAGGACTCCACAAGACCTGAATCTGAGTCTCGTAGTCTATATCCTTAACTTTGTCACTGAAACTTTGATCGAGAGATTGACTCAGCTTCTTAAACTTGTCGTCTTCACCAGAAAGTGAGCCGACTAAGAGCTGAAATTTGCCTTCATAGTTGGGAACTTCCTTTAAAACCTTGGCAACAACCCCGGATGTTACGGCGATCGCTACCCCGGCAATAACGAGCAGCCGACGACGGGCAATAGCCAAGAGCTGACCCAGATCGAAATTGTCTTTGTCAGCCTCAGAAAACTCAGCTGTGTAAAGAGGAGACAATTGGGACAGCTGTTTACCGTTGCCGTCGGGCAGCAACGGCTGATAATCTCCATCTAGACCCATAGTTCAAAAATGCTGAAGTTTACGCTTGAAAGGTAACGCTAATTTTCCTTGAACTTAGAAAATTGATAGTGAGGATTAGCCTCTTTATTAAGCGTTACCCCTTCAATTACTTATACAGGTCTCACCCGATCCATCAGGACAAACAACTTAACAAAAAAGCAGGAATTATATGAAGACTCCAAAAAAATATCTCATGAAAGCAACTTCTATCTAAAGGGCTGCGTCGTTTTAGGACGTTACAAATTGCATCAGTTTAGTGTAACCCTTCTTCGTCAAATCATCATAATGTGATTCCGGAAAATAACACACACTTAAGTAAACATTGAGAGAAAGTAAATCGATGAAGTGTGGAAACGCAAGTCCCAGGGATTAACTTTCCAAGTTTTACCCAATTGTTACTGGTCTTTCAGGTTTGATATCAAAGTAACAGCCTACGGGAAAGATCAGTTAAAATCCTAACCCGAATCAGTAGCGAGGCAAAATGAGCAACGGCAAGACTCCGGCACGGCACGGCAGACCGATTAGAGTGTCGATTATTACACAGTTTTATCCGCCTGACTACGCTGCAACGGGACAGTTGATTGAAGAGCTAGCCGTTCAGTTATCACAGCTGGGTCTGCCAGTTCAAGTCTTTACAGGACAACCCGGTTATGCATTCCAAAATGAATCAGCTCCAGCGAGGGAGCATTTAAATCGAGTTACAATTAGGCGATCGCGTAGTACTCGGATTTGGTCTAAGCGCATTCGTGGGAAAGCTGTAAATGGACTTCTTTTCTGCGTCCGTTCGGGGCTTCATTTGCTCAGAAACCGCAGCCGTGGCGATGTTTTGCTCCTCACTACTGCCCCTCCTTTTTTACCAATTTTGGGGTATTTAGCCAATAAAATCTTTGGTATACCCTATGTTTGTCTTCTTTACGATTTATATCCCGATGTTGCTGTTGAACTGAATGTAGTCTCTAAGCAGCACTGGTTAGTCCGACTCTGGGATGCTATTAACTGCCGTATTTGGAAAAGCGCTCAACAAATTATTGTTCTCAGCCCTTCAATGAAAGATCGGGTGGTGGCAAAATGCCCGGAGATTATCAATAGAGTTGCCATCATTCACAACTGGGCTGATCCAAATTGGATTGTACCGCTTGCCAAACAACAGAATTCATTTGCTAAAGAATTCAACCTAGTTGATAAGTTTACTGTCCTTTATTCTGGCAATATGGGTCGCTGCCATGACATGGACACGATTCTCGAAACGGTCAAACTTTTAGAACAAGAAGCGATTCAGTTTGTCTTCATCGGGAATGGTGCCAAGCGTCAACCCTTCCGGTTGAAAGCTAGTGAGCTAGGCTTGCAAAATTGCCAGTTTTTGCCCTATCAGGACAAAGAGAACCTGCCCTATTCTTTAACGGCGTGTGATTTGTCTTTAGTTAGCGTTAGTCCCGGTATGGAAGGCTTGGTTGCTCCTAGCAAGCTTTACTCTGCTTTGGCAGCGGCGCGTCCTATTGCTGTTGTCTGCGAACAACACTCCTATCTTCGGGGAATCGTTACTGATGCCTGCTGTGGGGAAGCTTTTAGTAATGGTGATGCCGCAGGTCTGGCGAATTTTATTCGACGCTTGGCGGCGGATAGGAAACTAGTTAAGCAGATGGGTCAGGCGGGGCGTCACTACCTGCTATCTCACTTTACTCCTGAGCTGATTGCCAAGCAGTATTCGGAGGTGCTGCATGAGGCTGTCTTTAGCAATGTTAAGTCATCCGGATATAGGACTGTTGGACAGGTAAGTAGTGAATCTATTCCCATCCACAAGAAAGTCTGAGGTCAGGAGTGTAATGCTTTGCCTTTCCCAGAAGGCTACTTTGAAGCCCATTCCAACCGTGGTAGTTTATCCTTTGCAACTCTTGCAGCTTTCACTTTGACTCATCAAATGCAAACTAAAGAACTGATTATCGAGGCGGGTCGTGCAGAGAGCCAGTATTGGAAAGACCTCTGGCGTTATCGAGAGTTGTTTTACTTCCTGGCTTGGCGTGATATTTTGGTGCGTTACAAGCAGACTGCGATCGGCATGGCTTGGGCATTAATTCGACCCTTCTTAACAATGGTTGTCTTCACAGTGGTGTTTGGTCAACTGGCGAAGTTGCCGTCTGAGGGTGTGCCCTATCCAATTCTGGTGTTTTCAGCAATGCTTCCCTGGCAGTTCTTTTCTAATGCGCTTTCTGAATGTAGTAACAGCTTGATTAGCAATGCTAATTTGATTTCTAAGATCTACTTTCCTCGTTTGATTGTCCCTGCCAGTGCCGTAATTGTCAGCTTTGTGGATTTTATGGTTTCAGGGATGATTATGCTGGGGCTAATGGCTTGGTATAAGTTCGTCCCCAGTTGGCGCATTTTAACGCTGCCACTATTTATTGGTATTGC
>DATNQT010000008.1:0-2333 GCA_036703885.1 Candidatus Sericytochromatia bacterium | reverse complement strand
GATTTCGGAGTTTATCGGCGGTAATTTCATCAAAGGAAACTAGTTCTAGCTTGAAAGATAATTCATCAAAGTTGAAGACTCGTAGATCGAGAGCGTCGGGTTCTTCATTAGTCTCTTCCATAAGCACAGTAATCGAACCCGGCCAAAACTCGGCAAATTTGAGTGTTGCCTCCATAAACTTTCGCGTTAGTAAAACTCGATTGTTTGGCAACCTCATGGCTGAGAAAGATTGTAGTATAGTCAAATTAAAGTCATTAGACATTACAGTAAAGCTTTAAATTTTCTGATTGACTAGTTTTTACAAAAAAAAGCAAGAAATTCTACTACTTCTAGGGGGTAGTATTAAAATAAGTTTGTTCCTTAATAAGTTAGGGAACGTTGAGGTTGGGTAGAAAGAATAGCGATTGCTTTAGCCTAAAGTAGCCAAAAGATAATGGCAACGATGGTGAGCATGGCGAGGTAGTGTTTTGCTCGTTTTCTAACTCCTCGCTACCTTCCCCGGCTTGGGGAAGGCAGCTCTCGATAAAGGTGTTTGAGATGGTGAGGGCGATCGCTTAATGCAGGCCAACGGCGAACTGTGATAACTTAATGGCAAACTCCAATGGTCAATACTATCTACTTTCCTGAACACCCCTGTCGAGAGGTTCATAATTATCAACTGTGACAGTTGAAAAGCCAGAATGTGGGGTCAACTTTGCAAATTTTGTCTTCGTTGAACTAAGGAACGCTGGGGAATTGATGAGCGATCGCTTGTTGCCTTACTAGTTTGTGGCTCTTGCATCACAAGTCCGGATATTCCTCCAGAAGCCAGCATAAAAACTGGGCAAGCCATAGCATTTAAGGCACTGTCCAGCATATACAAGATTAAGACCAATGCCAGTGCAGCAGCTGGCGCGACTTTAGGGTTAGACCACGTACTAGGCGAATACCGGGAAAAGCAAAAGCCCAAAGGAGCTGCGAACAGCGATGCTGTAAAACTAATCAAGCCGACTACACCCTGTAGACCAAAAGCAATAATCCACAAGCTGTCGGTTACTGAGATATCCCTGCCTTCCTCATCGTATACACGGTTTCCTCCCGAATCACCCCACCCAAGAATCATCCTCTGCCGCGCCTTCTGCGATAGGATTTCTTCGTTGGCAATTCTAAACGCCAACGATCCAGTACGGTCGTTCTCAGAGCCTAGAGCCTCGGATACAAAGGAAGCAACCTGAGGGATAGAATACAAAGTTCCTGTGGCTCCCAAGTAAAGGTAAGTTGATAGAGCCGCAATCAGAAGTAATATTGGGATCTTACTGCGAAGCCACCCGGCAGTAAACAAGATGACAGTTCCTATTGCCAGATAGATGTAGGCACCAGTGGATTTGACCAAGATAAACGTGATTATTAAGACAACCACAAGCCTTCTGATTGGAATCCCCCTGAGTTGCTTAATGACCTTAGTTCTCCACAGCCAAATCCCAATCAGTGTTGCTGCCATCATCCACAGACCCACCCAAAGACCATGTACCAGGAACACGGTGGGTCTATATCCCCCATACCGAATTGTTTGGGCAAAGTCAGCACGAGCATGAACTCCGTAAAGTCTCAAGTGCAGTGTCGGTGCAATGCGCATTTCCAGCAGGCACAACGGCACGTAAATCATTCCACCAGTGAAGATGCCAACTGCTAACTGGCGCAGCCCAGCTAAGTCATTGAGATAGATTCGACCGAAAAAATAGGGCAATCCCCAAGCCACAATTTGATTGAGAGTAGGTGAAATCGGACTCAGGCCGTTGGAAAGTTGAGTAGCGATCGGGCATAAGCACCAGATCAGCATCGGCACGTCAAGTAAGCCGAGTTTAAACGAACTGAAGCGCTTAGAATCGTAGAGAAAAGTAGCTAACAGAATGCAGTAGGTAGTTGCAGATACCTTGTTATAGACTGGTATTCCCTGTGCAATAGGATAAGAGATTACTTCTGGCAGGAAGAGAAACCCCGTAACATAGCTCACAACAACTGCCCGTTGAGCTGAAAACCGATTAAACAGATAAAGGACTAGTGGAATCCAGCCAAGTATGACAAGAGTTGCTAAAAGATTCATAGCTTTTGCTTCTACGCGAGCGGGGACGGAGCTTTCTGTGAAAGAAGCGATTGGGTTGAATTCAATTAAACACTTCTTGCTGGATTGATTGCTCTGATTAAACTTCAGATAAGCCTGTCGAGTTAACTTACCTCTACCTGCTTCCCGTAGAACTGCCAATAATTCATCGTGCGCCAAGTCAAACTTGTGTTTGTACCTCTTGAAAGGTGCGCCTATGCTCTCTTGATTGAGCAAGCAAATAATAGCAATT
>DATNQT010000007.1:0-2726 GCA_036703885.1 Candidatus Sericytochromatia bacterium | reverse complement strand
TTTCCCACAACACCAGAACTTTTAGAGCAAGAATCTGAGAGGATTCTTCTGGAAGGAGACTATGAGAAATACCAGACTCTAACGCCCGAAGAATGGATTAAAAAAGTTCTGGACATTCAAGAACTACTGGAAGAAAACCATCCGACTTCTAGTGCTAGAACTAGCTTGCTGTCTAAACTAGGAAATCTGCTTGTTGCGGCAAAAGAATACGAAGCAGCAATATCCTCCTACGAACAAGCCCTAAAAATCAAACCTGACAAACACGAAGCCTGGTACAACCAGGGCAATGCGCTGATGAATTTAGGACGAATAGAAGAAGCAATATCCTCCTACGACCAAGGTTTAAAAATCAAACCTGACGACCACCAAGCCTGGAACAACCGGGGCAATGCGCTGATGAATTTAGGACAAATAGAAGAGGCAATATCCTCCTACGACCAAGCCCTAAAAATCAAACCTGACTACCACGAAGCCTGGAACAACCGGGGCTATGCGCTGGAGGATTTAGGACGATTAGAGGAAGCGATATCCTCCTACGACCAAGCCTTAAAAATTAAACCTGATGACACTCGTATCTTCTATAACAAAGCTTGCTGCTATGCTTTGCAAGGCAATCTTGAGCAGGCAATTGAAAACCTGCAACAGGCAATCAATCTGAGTCCTGACAAGTATCGAGAGATGGCAAAAACTGACTCAGATTTTGACAAGATTCGAGAAGATGAACGATTTCAGGCGTTGATTCAAGGATAGCTAAGTAGGTGGGCATTAATATTTGTCGTTGAGGCAAATTAGCTCTAGACGAAACTTATTAGAAAGTCAGTCTTCTAAACCTTATTTTTACCTGTCTTTGCCAGTTCTTTGGGTAGACGGCGAGGTACATCGTAGGTGAAGAAATCATAGGCTAATTTCGTATTAGGAAAAATAGCCCGTGCTTCCTCAAGTAAGTCATCCAGCGCGATCGCATTTCCTGGTGCATAACGAGGGCTGAAATGAGTCATAATCAGCTGCCTTACCCCAGCACTTAAAGCAACTTGTGCTGCCATTGTTGAAGTAGAGTGCAAGCGGTCAAACGCCAATTGAGCATCTTGATGGGCAAAGGTTGCTTCGTGAATCAAAACATCTGCATCCTGTGCCAGTTCCACAGCGTTCTCACAGTAGACTGTATCGGTGCAATAAACAAATTTACGACCAATTTCTGGTACAGCACATAACTCAGAACCCTGTATCTCGCGACCATCGGGTAGCGTCACCGTTTCGCCGCGCTTGAGTTTGCCATAGAGAGGACCGGAGGGAATTCCTAGTTCAGTCGCCTTTTCAACGTCAAAGCGCCCTGATCGATCTTTTTCTTCCACTCGGTAACCGAATGCTGGAACACGATGCTTGAGGCTGCGGCAACTAACGATAAATTCGTCATCTTCGTAGACTAATCCAGGCTGGACAGTGTGAACCCGGACGGGATAGGCAAATTGAGTAAACGAGTACTTCTTACCAGCGCGAAGGTAATCATCTAACTCCGGTGGACCATAGATATCAATGCGATCGGTATTACCAGCTAAACCACAGCTTGCCAGAAGTCCCATCAAGCCATAGATGTGGTCACCATGCATATGGGTGATGAAAATACGGCTAATCTGACTTACTTTAAGGTCACTACGCAATAATTGATGTTGCGTACCTTCGCCACAGTCAAACAGCCAGATTTCAGCACGTTGGGGTAGGCGCAGAGCAACGCTAGAAACATTACGCGATCGCGTCGGTACTCCGGAACTCGTTCCTAAAAAAGTAATTTGCACTCTCGAAAGCCCTTCAACCTCATTCAGAGAAAGGAAATCATATCCCCTTCCTATGGTACACAGCTACAGTGGTTGGGGAATGGGAAAGAGGGACAAGGCAGACAAGGGGGACAAGGGAGAATTCTCACCCAAACTACTTCCCCCACTCCCTACTCCCTACTCCCCATTCCCCATTCTTCAGGAACATCTCTAGCCTCTAGCTCATCAAAAAAGAAATTGAAATTGGTGTTGACGCGGTGGGTAGTAATGTTGCTAAATGTATCCGGGTGTGTATAACCAAGCAAGTATAACTCTGGATAGATACTAACTAAGGTTAAATGACGAACTAAGGTTAAATGACGAACTCATCAATCCAGGCGGATTTTTGCTCAAGCGTCTTGAACTAAGTAATCTGACAAAGACTCTAAGTGTAATTCAATTACTGTTCATCCCAAAAACGAGAATAGTCGCCCTTTTAAGGAAGTTTTAAATATGGCATCTAAGCGTTTGCCCATTTCTATAGTGTCTATGCTGAAGCAGATGATTTTGTTTGGAGGGCGTCATTGGTGGCTCTCTTTGATATTGTGGATTGTCCTAGTTGGTCCAGCTCAGGCGGCGACGGAACTGCGCGTGGCAATTAAGCAGGGTGTCAGCCGAGTGCAAGTTGGGAGTTCGACCAAAGCCGTCGTTCGCAATAGTGCTGGACAGGAAGTTGGAGAACTAGAGGCACTGAATGCCTTCAACGCCCAAGGTGGTAGCGGTAGCGTTGCGCTCGGTCAGTGGCGCTCGCAATCCCTCTGGATCGAACCGACAGGTGACGGTTATGTTTGGATTGGCGATCGCTGGTATCGCGGACGCACGCAACTGGTTCCTACCAGTGGTGGGCTAACTGCCGTCAACCACGTCAACTTAGAACACTATCTCTATAGCGTTCTCGGCGCTGAAATGTTCCCC
>DATNQT010000006.1:0-3239 GCA_036703885.1 Candidatus Sericytochromatia bacterium | reverse complement strand
TGTCTAAGTTCTTTCGCAATTGCCGCTCCCGTCGCTTGAGTTTCGCAACCAGTGCCGCATTCTGAACGAGAACGCTGTCTTGAGGAACCCCTGAATTTTTTTTAAGATTTAAGGATAGTTGGTAACAGAACTGGCATTGTTCTAAAATCCTTAGAATTGTAGGAGCAAATCTAGCAAACCGTGCTTCATCTTCTTGCGTAAAACCCTTAGTATCGACTCTTCTGGATAAGTCATCTTGAGGATTATAATTCGGCTTTAATTTGTTGATTAATTGCACGATAGCAACTAAATCTTTTTCCTTATTCAACAACGGCCAAGCCAATACCGTATAAGTGCGGTATCCCGTTCTTTTATCTGTATTCTGTGCCTCTTGAGAGCGAGGATCGTCATAGACATCAAAAGGAATATTGATCACTTCTAAGGAAGTGGCAGCTAAACCTACAATCCCTCTATTAGCCGGGAGTTCAATCAGTAGGAAGCCGCCCGCGCCATCATCAGCAATCAGCGAACCGAGTTCGTTTCTTTCTCGATCAAGTAAAAAAATGCTGGTGCGATCCGCACCAAGCCAATTCCCCGCTTTTCGGGTGAGACGACGCAACATTTCACAAAGAGTACTTACCAACTCATTGAGTGCCTTGTCAACTTCATTAAGTCCCTCAGCTGGCTTGGAGAGAACGAGTAGTTCGTCAGAGGTTACCTCTCTAGGGGGGGAGGTAACTTGGCTCTGTGGTACATCTAAGGCAGCAATTTCTTGCCAGTCCAGCCCCAATATCTGACAAATTTCTATAAAATTTGCATAATTGACGGGTTCGCCTTTGAGGAAAAGATTCACAATAACCAAATGAAGCGCTCGCCCTAATTGGTTAGCTAGGTCTTGTTCCCGTCCTTTACTCTTACGCTTCCAAGCTAAGTTGACTTCTTGGATATAGTTTGGATTTACACTTAACAATCTTGACATATCTAAGCATTGGAACACTGCTCCTGCTTCGATCATAGATGAGGATGAGTATTCTAACTGACGCTAAAAGCTGGGCGATAATCCCTAGGGCATTTGACTGGACTGTTGCTCTAGCCCATGATTGGAGGCTCTAACTTCAGATAGAAGTTTGGCGACCAAAAATCAATACATTCTTAATCTGGACAAGACAGTACCAGTTTTTGTTGTTATGAAAACAATTCCTATTCACAATAAGACAGACAAGAGTCAGGAACAGCTCGTCCAGATTGAGCAGCTGATTGCTGAGATCCGAATGCAAATAATCACAATTGAGCAATTGAAAAAACGAATCGCTTTTTCAATTGCTCGAAATAAATTTACTCACTTACGGTAACTGCCGCAACACCCCAGCCAGAATCTCAAAGATTTGCTCAATGTGGTCTTTCTGAATAATTAAAGGTGGAGATAGGGCAATGATGTCCCCCGTCGTGCGGATGAGTAAGCCGTTGTCATAACAACGCTGAAGACACTCCATAGCCCGTGTTCCGGGCTTTCCAGGAATGGGTTCTAATTCGATCGCTCCTACCAGCCCTAAGTTACGCAGATCGATCACATGGGGTAATCCCCGTAGGGAATGAAGGCACTCTTCCCAGTAACTTGCCAGATGATTGGCATTAGCAAACAACCCTTCCTCTTCATAGACCTCAAGGGTTGCCATTGCCGCCGCACAGGCTAGAGGATGACCGGAATAGGTGTAGCCGTGGAATAATTCGATCGCATTTTCTGGACTAGCCCCCATGAAAGCGTCGTAAATGCCTTTACGGGTAAACACTGCCCCCATCGGCACTGTGGCATTCGTAATTCCTTTTGCCACAGCCACCAAGTCGGGGACAACACCAAAATACTCGGTCGCAAAACTCTTACCCAGACGACCAAAGCCAGTTATTACTTCATCAAAAATCAGGAGAATACCATACTTGTCACAGATGGCACGCAGGCGTTCCAGATATCCTACGGGTGGAATCAGCACCCCTGTCGAACCCGCAACAGGTTCAACAATCACCGCCGCAATAGTAGAGGGATCGTGCAGAGTCACAAGGCGTTCTAGTTCATCGGCTAGATGTGCCCCCCACTGCGGTTGACCGCGACTAAAAGCATTATGTTCGAGGTTATGGGTGTGGGGAAGATGATCGACGCCGGGAATTAAACTCCCGAAGAACTTGCGGTTGCTGACGATACCGCCAACAGAAATACCACCAAACCCGACGCCATGATAGCCGCGTTCCCGTCCAATCAAACGCTGCCGCGAACCTTCTCCACGCACTCGATGATAGGCGATCGCAATTTTCAGGGCTGTATCGACCGACTCCGAACCCGAATTTGTGAAAAACACATGGTCAAAATTCCCCCCCGGCATCATGTTGACCAAGCGTTCTGCCAATTCAAAAGGCCCAGGATGCCCCATTTGGAACGTGGGGGCAAAATCGAGGGTTGCCACCTGTTTCTGAACCGCTTCGACAATTTTTGGGCGACAATGACCCGCATTCACACACCACAACCCCGCTGTGCCGTCGAGAATTTGACGACCATCATGAGTGGTATAGTGCATATCTTTGGCGGCTACCAGTAAGCGCGGATTCGCTTTGAACTGCCGATTAGCCGTAAAAGGCATCCAGAAAGCTTCAAGATTGGTTTGCACCGATTCAACTCCCTAAGTTTTAAAAAGTGCTGAGTGCTGAGTGCTGAGTGCTGAGTGAAGAGAGATTTTCATCTTTTCGTTGTGCGCTACAGCGTATGGAGTATCTTGAAATTTTAAGGTTTTATGACGAGCTAAATAGCGAAAAGTGAATTAATGCTTTACGCCCTGAAACAGATCCCAGGCTTTGAAAATATTGCCTTGTAGGAGAGCAGCAGCACCGGAGAGGGCTTTAACTTCTGGAATATTTGGATTCAGGGCAAGGGCAGGCTTTAGAGCATCTTGAGCCTCATTCCCACGCCATTGATAGAGGTAAATGAAGGCAAGGTAGGCATGAGCGTAGGGGTTTTGGGAATCTAGCTGCACCACTTGTTTCAAAGCCCTTATTGCACCTTCCGCATCTCGCCGCAATACACTTGAAAAAGCCAAGGCGTAAGCCCATTCACGGTTTTGGGGTTCCTGCTGGAGGCGGTATTCTAGAGCGCGTTGAGCCTGAACCGTGTAATCCTGAACGGGGTCGTATTGGTTAATGCGTCCGATTTCATCAAAGATTGGGTCGAGGGCGCTTCGTCCTTGGGGTAAGCTAGCGGCTAAAGTCCGCAATTG
>DATNQT010000005.1:0-6400 GCA_036703885.1 Candidatus Sericytochromatia bacterium | reverse complement strand
GGAAGAGTGGGGCGGTGAAACGATCATGGTTCCAGTAAGCGCCATCCAAGGCGAAAACCTGGATACGCTTTTGGAGATGATTCTTTTGGTGGCAGACATCGAAGAACTCTCCGCCAACCCAGAGCGACCTGCCAGAGGTACGGTTATTGAAGCCAACTTGGATAAATCCAGAGGACCCGTTGCCAGTCTCTTGGTACAAAACGGTACTCTACGGGTTGGTGATACCTTCGTAGCTGGCTCAGTCTTTGGTAAGGTGCGAGCGATGATCGATGACCGAGGAGCGCGAGTCGAAGCCGCTGGTCCATCCTTTGCCGTGGAGATACTAGGATTAAGTGATGTCCCAGCTGCTGGGGATGAGTTTGAGGTCTTTGAAAGCGAAAAAGAAGCACGCTCAATTGCTTCAGACCGAACGGATGAACAGCGGCAGTCTCGCCTACACGAGGTGATGGCATCTCGCCGAGTTACCCTCACTAGCCTCTCTGCCCAAGCTCAAGAAGGCGAACTTAAAGAACTGAACTTAATATTGAAAGCAGATGTCCAAGGATCGGTAGAAGCAATTCTCGGCTCCCTCAAACAGCTGCCCCAGAATGAAGTGCAAGTTCGAGTCCTCCTCGCCGCTGCTGGCGAAGTAACTGAAACTGATATCGACTTAGCTGCGGCTAGTGGCGCTGTGATTATCGGGTTCAATACGACTATGGGTCACGGCGCTCGACAAGCGGCTGACCGAGAAGGCGTAGACGTGCGTGAATACAATATCATCTACAAACTACTGGATGATATCCAAGGCGCAATGGAAGGTCTCTTGGAGCCAGAGCAAGTCGAAGAAGCGCTGGGTCAAGTTGAAGTTCGAGCAGTGTTCGCTGTCGGTCGTGGAGCGGTTGCGGGTTGCTACGTGCAGTCAGGTAAAGCCGTGCGTAACTGCAACATCCGTGTGCGGCGTGGTGGCAAGGTGATCTACGAAGGTATCCTTGATTCCCTCAAGCGGATGAAGGAAGATACCAAGGAAGTCGCTGCTGGCTACGAATGTGGCGTCGGTGTAGATAAGTTCAACGACTGGGCCGAAGGCGACATCATCGAAACCTTCAAGATGGTCACTAAGCGTCGGACTCTCTCACCTAATTAAGGCGTAAGGACTGGGGAGTGAGGAATGGGGAATAGGCATCTTCAAGGTAGTTATCCTGTAGCTTTAAGTCCTTTTCTCACCCCTACTCCCTACTCCCTACTCCCTACTCCCTCTTGAGCTTATGCGTTCTTTCTGGACTGAACCTTTCTTGTGGATTCATCTTGCTGGGTTGGCGGCGTTGCCCCTGGCTTTAGAATTAGTATGGCTGGGGCTGGCAGTAGGTGACCCAACATTGCCAGTCTGGCTTGAGTTGTTGCTGGTAGGAGCGGTTGGAATTGTGCCAGTGCTTTGGATGCAACTGACTAATCCTTTTGATATTTTCAGTATTCTAGTCTTGGCAATTAAGCCAGAGCAGCTAACTCAAGAGCAGCGACGCCTCTTGAGCTTATTTAAAACGAAAACTAACCCAGTTGTCACAATCGCTGCTGCTGTATTTATGCTTTGGGTACTTTGGCAAATATACCGAGTAGCCCCCGTAGCGGCAGCTGTTGCGCCCTTTGCACCCCGATGGCGTATTGCCGGACTGCTGGTAGCAGCATTGGCATTTCTTGGTAGCAATTTATTCTTGCAAGTCCCGCTGAGTGTCGCTCAAGTCTTATTCGCTAGCGAGTTGGAGTTTGCGGCTACAGAACCTTATTCGGTAGAAAAATTACCCCAGGATTTTACGATACCGGGGATTCGGGTTAATAAAATTTTGCCAGGGGTGACAACGGAATCACCTATTTCAAAGTTACAAGTTTCCTCAGAGGAAAAGTGATGGGATTCAGAAGGAGTGAGTCGAGAGTGCCCTGAGCAAATTGGTAGGATGTTGCTTTTCGTACATTATTAAAAAAGTAACTAGGGTATCTTACAAGTAAAGCTAAATGTATAAAGAAGAAGGGCTACCTGGTTCTTCTATAGGAAATTTCACTGTGGGTATCTATGACAACAACGACTTCTGAATCTAGCCAATTCTCCAAAGACAGCCAAATCTGGGACAGCCTAAAGCAAGCGATCGCAACGAGTTCCGGCTTTCAACGCTGGCAGGTGGAACATCCAGGGGAAGACCAATTTCAGGATTATAGCCTCGATAGCCGAGTCCGTCGTTATCTACGCGAAACGTTAGAAACGCTGGCATACTAAATAAAAGTCTGTGGAGGACACTTTGGTTTAAAGTCTGAGGTTTGGCAGACGCCCAAACAAATCGCGAAACTTTTGAGCCACCTCCACAAGGCGCTCTCCCTCAACATGAACCTCTGGCGTTGGATAGTTTTCCAAGGTTTCAATCAGCGTAATTCGACCGTCGGAAAGCGCCGAACTGACCAAAGCGCCCCGCAGGGATTCTCGATTAGCTCGATTAGTTGGAGTGTGTACCACCTCACTAACTTGGTCGAGCATTACTTCTCCAACAGGGCTATTAAGCAACCCAGAGAGAAGATTTGGGTTGACTTTGACCTCTTGGGTCAAAACACGACGCAACTCCTCTGGTTCTCTTCCAGCCAGTCTTAGATAGCTTTTTAGGCTATTTGAAAGCTCACCCGTTTTTGCAAAGGTTACGAGTTCCGGAACCGACACCGATCCCCGCAGAAATCGGTACTTTAGTACCACTGACTCAGCCGCATCGGCACGAGCGCTAAAGTAAAAAGCTCCGGTGAGTGTAACCAAACTGAAGGTAATAAGACGTAGCGATCGCTTTATATAGAAAGACATTTCTCAACGGCTGGTAAGCAAATAATGATACTGGCTCTTTTTGACGCCATACCACTCATTAACTCATGACGTACTTAGGGATATAAAGTACCATTAGGCAGAATTGCACTACTCAGATTGGCAGCCTCCAGGATGGCATTTTCCCAATCAGCATTTCGCAAATCAGCCCCTCTCAAATCAGCAGACTTCAATTTAGCGTTTCTCAAATCAGCTGCTATAAGATTTGCCAGCCTCAAGTCAGCACCAGTAAAGTCGGCATCTAGTAGCCTTGCTCGACTCAGTTGAGCACCCGCTAAGTTAGCCCCCTGAAGATTGGCTCTAATTAAGCTAGCAACAGAGAGGTTTGAGCTAGACAAGTTTGCCTCAGTCAGATTGGCATTGATTAAGCTAGCACCTGCTAGGTTAGCACCCGTCAGATTAGCACGCTTTAAATCGGCGCGAATCAGATTGGCTCCAGTCAGATTTGCCCCCCTCAAATCGGTATTACTCAAGAGTGCATCTCCAAATTGTGCGCTACTCAGGTCACACTCCACACAGCTTCCGGTTTTTCGCAATTGTTCTAAGTGAGCAGGATTAAGAGCGATCGCTGGCATTGGCAACCAAAAAGCCCCTATCAGCGTAGCCGTGGTTAGAAGGCTGTTTGTCGGGCTATGTACTATACCATAAAGATTCGATTTCTTGAGCTTTGGAGAGTGCTTCAGATTGGTGTTGAGAGTCCAAGAGAACCGTAACATGACCTAACTTGCGTCCAGGACGGGATTCAGTTTTACCATACCAATGGACTGAAGCTCCCGGCAAATTCGCTAACTTTTGGCGTTTATCTAAGTAGTCATTTTGGGAATATTCGTAGCCCAAAAGATTCACCATAACAGCACCTGTAGAATTAAGGGCTGGACTTCCCAAGGGTAAACCTGTAACCGCGCGTAGCTGCTGTTCAAACTGAGACGTTGCACAGGCATCAAGGGTAAAGTGCCCGGAATTATGAGTGCGAGGCGACACTTCATTCACCAACACTTTGCCACTGGTAGTAAGAAATAACTCAATACCAAAAATGCCCACAGCTTGTAAGCTGTTTAGGAGAGTATGTGCGATCGCTTCTATTTCTTCTCTAACCCCCGGACTAATCTCAGCCGGGACTAAAACCCGACGGCAAACCTGTTCTTCCTGCTGAGTTTCCACTACTGGGTAAACCACCACATCCCCAGTAAGGGAACGGGCAACAATTACTGCTAACTCCCGCTCAAAGGGAACAAACTCCTCTAGCAGTACGGGCGAGTATTTTAGCTGTTTCCAAATTTCTTGTAAGTTAGTAGCGTCTTTAATAATAAAAGTGCCTTGACCGTCATAGCCGTGCCGTCGGGCTTTCAGGACAAGAGGAAATTCTAGCTCATTAAGATTTATTGATTCTCCGAATGATGCCGAATGAAGGAATTCCTCCTTGCCAACTTCCCCCTCAAGCGTCATAAAATTTGGCTGAGGTAAGCCGATGTCCTCCAGATAGCAGCGCTGGTCATACTTATCTAACAACGGTGCCAAGGCTTCCAGGCGAGGGCGAAAGCAAACCCCTTGCCCTGCTAATGGCGTTAGGGCTTCTAGATTAATAAATTCGTTTTCAAACGTAATGACATCACAGCGAGACGCCAGGTGGGCTGTCGCAGCCCCGTCATCAATTGGAGCAAAAATCGCCTCAGAGGCAATTCCCACAGCTGGGTCGGTCGAATGGGGCGTCTGAATAACTAATTCAATCCCTAACGCCTCAGCCGCACCCGCCATCATCCAGGCAAGCTGTCCCCCACCAATTACACCTACACGCTTTATCTGCATCCTAAAGAATCACGAGTCGTTACACCCGTCTTAGAATTTACACCGGATGCTGTAGCACAGAGTTCTTTCACTTGCGCACCATCGAGGATAGCATCGCTGAAATCAGTACCCGTAATGTTGGTATTTTCAAACGTAGAGCGCAGCAAGATGCTTTCACTCAAAACAGCATCACTTAAATCCGCACCTTTTAAGTTCACCTGATCCAACATTCCATAGGTTAAATCCGCGCCGTGGAGATTAGCCTGAGTCATCACCGAAGCGCTAAAAATCGTTCCGCGCAAGTCAGCATCCGAAAAGTTAGTTAGCTCCAGATTAGCGTTAGAAAATTCAGCTGCCCGTAAGGTTTGACCAGAAAAGTCTTTAGCTTTTAGTTCAGCATTGCTATAAGACAGAGGAGGAGGATAGTCAGCTGCCTGTGCTGGGAAGCTATAGCACAATGTAATCAGCATCAAAAGGAATGCCGCAAGTCGCCGAACCATCATAAATGATAAAACTTAGCAGGTTAGTAATCTAATCTTAATCAGGTATTCGCTCCCGAATCCACTGGCTAGTTTCTTATTTAAGGTTGTACAGCCAACCTTCCCTTGGAGCCAGCAGAACCAGAATGTCAGTATCCAGGTAGGATACTGGTAGAAGTTGTTCAACAACAGTCATGCCACAATTCTTATTGACTTGGCTACTCACTGCTGTGTCATTGGTAATTACAGCGAATTTAGTACCGGGCTTTTTAATCAAAAGTTTTGTTGCTGCCTTGGTGGCGGCAGTAGTTTTAGGGTTAGTCAATGCCATTATCAAACCGATTCTGGTCGTGCTGACACTACCAATCACATTTGTGACACTAGGCTTGTTTCTATTTGTTATAAATGCCCTCACAATTTGGCTAGCTGGTTCTATTACCCCTGGTTTTATCGTGCAAGGCTTTGTGCCAGCTTTGGTGGGTTCAATTGTTCTAACTATCGTTACAAGTGTGCTTAACTTCGTAGTAGACCGGGTTCTCTAACTCAGTGATTTAACTTCAGCTGATTTGGCATCAAAGCCCAGATAGCCTCGTGGGGTAATCATCCAGTCCCCATGAGTTCGGGTGCTTTGGTTGCCAATTAGGACGGTTGTTAGCATATCAATGGGCGTTTCCAGGAGTTTTCCCAAAGTGGTGAGGGTAATCTGTTCGTCTTGCCGATAGGCGGAGCGAACCAGAGCCACAGGGGTATTGGGGTCGCGGTACTTTAAGAAAATAGCTCTTGCCGTGGCAATCTGCTGGGTGCGAGTTTGCGATCGCGGATTATACAAAGCCGTTACAAAATCTGCTTGGGCAGCTGCCGTCAGACGCTTTTCAATTACCTCCCACGGCGTTAGCAAATCACTTAAACTAATCGCGCAGAAGTCATGCATTAACGGCGCACCCACACGGGAAGCTGCTGCTTGTAGAGCAGTAATCCCCGGAAACACCTGTACGCCTGGAGTTTTACCATCCCATCCTTGGGCGCGAAGTTCCTCCAGTACTAACCCCGCCATACCGTAGATACCGCAATCCCCAGATGAGACAACAGCTACAGTTAAACCCCACTGTGCCAGCTCAATTGCCCGTTCTGCCCGTTGGCGTTCCTGAGTAATGGGTAGTGCTTCTACAATCTGCCCCGGACGCAGCAGAGGAGCAATTAAGTCGATATAGAGAGAGTAGCCAATTACAGCATCAGCAGAAGATACTGCGGTTTGAGCAGCAGGTGTTATCTGGTCTAGTTCTCCGGGTCCTGTGCCAATCAGTAA
>DATNQT010000004.1:0-2002 GCA_036703885.1 Candidatus Sericytochromatia bacterium | reverse complement strand
ACCTAGACCAAATCATAAGGGTTACTGGGAAGATCGAGGCTACGAGTGGTTTGCAGGGTTATAGAGGAAGGAATTGAGCGGTTTCAACCGCAACTAAATATGCGTCGCCCGATCGCAAATGGGGAGGTTAATGAATTTGTGTTCCTAAGTGCTTTTGTAAGGATTGGCGCATAATGTCTACTGGCGGCGTTTGTCCTAGCCAAATTTTTAAGGCGGCAGCTCCTTGCTGTACGAGCATTTCTAAGCCATCAATTGCGATCGCACCTTGTTGTTGTGCCTGTTGCAGAAACTGAGTCGGGTTAGGGGTGTAAATCAGGTCATAGGCGATCGCACCAACTCTAAGCTGTTGCATCGCTGCATTATCGATGGGAGACTGTTCAACGTTAGGATACATCCCTACAGGCGTCGTATTTACAACTAAATCAGCTTTGGGCATGAGTTCCGGCAGTTGTTCCCAGCGATGGACATTGATAGTTATCGGAAGAGGCGCATCAACCCAACTTTGCTGAAATTGACTTAACCTTTGTACATCGCGACCAACAATGTGAATTTCAGTACAACCAAGCTGAGTCAATCCGACTACTACAGCTCTCGCCGCACCTCCATGTCCTAAGATTAGTGGCATGGTTTGACTCCAATCCCGGTTGTAAGCTTGCAAGGGTGTGATAAAGCCTTCTACATCCGTATTCGTACCGCTCCAACCTGCGTCCGTGCGCCAAACTGTATTGACAGCGCCGACAACTTTGGCAACCGATGAGACTTCTGTCAAGAAAGATAAAATTGCCTGTTTGTGGGGGATGGTGATACTGAAGCCTTGCAAACCAATAGCATTAAACCCGGCGATCGCAATACTTAAATCAGCTGTTTTCACGGGTATGGCGAGGTAGACATAATCAACACCCAAAGAGGCGATCGCGGCATTGTGCATGACTGGCGACAAAGAATGCTCAATTGGATCGCCAATCACGCCCAGTAATTTAGTTGTACCTGTAATCAGTTGCATTAATGTTGGTTCTCCGGCTTTTCCTGCGACGGCATGAGCTGGGCAGTAAATTCCACTGCTTTCGGTATTGAATTCAGGGCGATCTGACCCATGAGAGTTTCTCCCTTGATAATGCCTTGAATCGTAACAGAGCTTGGACGCCCAGTTGTCCCCGTAGGAGCTGATTGATTACAGCTAGTTAATTGAGGTACTGAAATAGTTGCCTCAAAGACAGCTCAAGGTTGGGATGAAGCGATTACGGCTCATCTTCTCAGCTTCTTTCTGAAAAAGCTAGAATGCGGCGTAAGAGTTTAAGGGATAGCTACAATTGGCTCATCCCACTTAAGGAATATTAGAGTAATGCGATCGCTTCATGAGTAGTTTGATTACTTGCAGCAATGGTCACCCGAATCCAGCAACGTCACGTTTTTGTTATCGCTGCGGTGTATCTCTACCACGACCGAATGCTGAGGTTTCAGCTAGTAGCTTGGCAGCAGGAACTCGCTTACGCGATCGCTACATCATTCGTCATCCCCTCGGTCAAGGTGGATTTAGTAGAACTTACCTGGCAGAAGATACGGGGCGTTTTAATGAATGGGTGGCTATTAAAGAACTAACACCTGCTACTGAAGAAACTTACATCCTACAGAAAGCTGAGGAACTGTTTCAACGGGAAGCCACAATTTTGCACAAACTCTCTTCACCTCAGATTCCCCGGTTTTGGGAATTTTTTCGGGATGGGCAACGGCTGTTTTTAGTCCAAGACTACATTGAAGGCAAAACCTATCAGGCTTTATTAGAAGAGCGTATCGCCTCAGGGCAAGGCTTTAGTGAAGCTGAAATTATTGAACTATTTCAGCAGTTGCTCCCAGTCTTGAGCTATCTTCATTCCCTTGGGGTGATTCACCGCGATATTTCTCCAGACAATATCATTTGTCGTGCTTCAGACGGGCTGCCAGTGTTGATTGACTTGGGCGGCGTGACAAAAATTACCCTGGAAATGGCTACAACGGCTGGCAG
>DATNQT010000003.1:0-5409 GCA_036703885.1 Candidatus Sericytochromatia bacterium | reverse complement strand
CTCTCAACAACACTTTTTTGACCAGCGACACCCTTACTTTTAATCTACTACATCTTTTTCTATAACTTCTTTCCAAACCAAGTAGCCTTTTCCATTCAGATGTAGACCATCGGTTGTATATTGTTCATCTAATTCATTGTTTTTATCCAAGAAAGCAGAAAATAAGTCTATATATTGAAATGACAACTCTTTGGCAAACCTTTGAAGTTGTTCGTTTAATTCTATTATTTTATCGTTTACCTTATTTCTTTGAAACTTTCGAGAATTTATTGGCAAAAGGCTTTGAATAAAAATTTTTGTTTGGGGGATTTGATGTTTGAAAGATTCAAAAATTAGCTTGTAGTTGTTTACTATATCTGATAGGCTTCTGCCTCGGTTTAAATCATTAATGCCAATCATGATAAAAATTTTTTGTGGTCTAGATTCAACAATATTATCTAATCGATTCAAAACCCCATCTGTTGTATCTCCACAAATTCCTCTGTTTTTTATTTGGTTATTTTGAAACACCTCTTCCCATTTACATAAATCTGTAAGGCTATCTCCCAAAAATATAATGTCAGAAGTAGATTGTGGTAAAGTCTCATAATGACTTTTTTTATCTTGATAATAAGGAGTATCATACATAGGAAGTATTCTGAATTCAGCACTTTGCAAGAAAAGGAACTTGCTATAAAGATAGTTTAAACCGCCTCTTTTAGCAATAAAAACGCTTCCAAGTGCTAAAAATAAAATATTCAAAAGGATTGAAAGAAACAAGGCAATTTGAACAGTTTCATTCATTAGTGAACATCTTAAACTCTAAGTTAGCCTAAGGGAGATAGTAGTCGCATTCGAGGGAGTCTAACTTGAATTTTAAGTTGACGTTCAACTTTGGCTGAAGGTTTTTAGCAGCCATAGATTAATCTTTGTATCATCCTCCATCTTAGTGCGTTTCAGGGCTTCTTCTACTAGTGCGATCGCTAATCCCGGCAAAGCCCTAGACTCTCGAATTCGACCACTTAACCCATCTGCGATCGCCAAAGCAATCACGTCCCCAACATTCAAATCATCTACCCAATATTCTCGCACTCCCGACTCTTCATACAGTAATCGCTTTCGTCCCAATTCATCACTAACAGAAGAATCCCCAATTTCCACAACCAAACTTGGCGGGTCATACAGCTGAAGATCGACTGGAGTATCGGTTAAAGGTGGTATTTTCAACCCCGAACCGATGTAGAACGCCAAATCCGGTTGAAACTCCCCGATTCCTGCTTTCCTAAAACTTGTATTCGCAAACTCAACAATGCGGACATTCTTAATCGTGGCAAAAAGACTCACAGCCTTGGAAATAATCGAATTGTGGCGACCGTAACGGGGTCCAAGGGGCGACATCTCAATCCTTAAGAGTCCTTGATGGTAATAAAACCTGCCATCGGCATAAGCTGGATTTGCAGCCAGTGCTATATACTCTTCCCAGCTAGCTTTACCCCACCAGGTATCTGTCGCCAAGTTTTTGATCAGGACTGTGCTCGCCTGTCCGCTTGCTGAACTAACCACTGCGATTCGCCTCTCAAATCTGGGTTTGTTCAAACTTACGGGGGCTTTACCTCTTCATCAGAACAGTTATGCCAGTTTTTGTTCCTCCCGACAAAAATGCACGCGCTAAACCCGTCTTGAGCGATCGCAAAGGTTGATCGCGAACAATTCCACCTTCGGGAAACATCACCAATAGACCTCTTGCATAAATGCCAAAATAACGGCTGAAAGTATTGGTTTTGCGTATCAAAATTCGACTTTTGCAAGAGGTCTAATACAAGTCCATCAAAGTAAAGATGTAGAAAACACGATGGACGGGAAAAATCGACCAGTAAAGCCACGGTGTAACATCAGCTACTTGTGGAAGATGCTTAATCAAGTTTTTGTAGGATAGGTCGAGAAGCCTATCACCAAAATCGTGCTGAACAGTATTCTACTCAGCACTACTGAATTAAACACCAACCTCTGATAGCAACTGTTGCATAGTTTCCCAAGTCAGCCCTTGCTGGAGATAACGAGGCGCATCCGGATTATAAGGACTAGCAACGCGATCGATTGTGATAATCTCTGCCTCAGGCAGTAGAACCGGGACATCTGGGTCAAACGATGTCGGGCGCATCAAAGAACTGGAAAAGCCTTTGAAAACCGTAATCTGGTCTTCTTCACCCGCAATTTTGGCATTAACAATTAAAACTTCCTGCGGACGCTTGATGGTGTATTGCTCTAGACGCCGCCCAATGGAATCAGTCATCGCGACTTACTAATAAATTCCTGCACTACTTATTGTTCCATTGCCGATCGCCCCTGCTTGCCCAAGCGAATCAAAACGAAATAGCTTAAGCAAAGAACGTAAATTAATAATCCCGACATCCCCAGAAAACCTAAAAATTCGGGTCTAGAACCGGGATGGAAATACTGTTTGAATAGCACAGGTGGCTCTAACCAAACGCTACAGAAGGGTGTTTTTACCTCGCCCTGGAAAAATGCACAACGCAAAAATGGAATAGTAGCGATCGCTCCTAGCGTACAGTAAATCGTAGTTGCCCAGCGCCATGCAGTTAGTGCCAGCTTCAAGGGACGTTGCGGCTGATCGTCGATATCTTCGTTAATATCAACCCAAAACCACAAGGCAATCGGAATCAGAATTCGTCCTCCCCAACCGGAGATAAAACCAATTGGCCATTGGGCAATCAGGATATAGATAGTAATTGCCAAGAGACTGGCGACGCGCCAGTAGATAATCAATAAGCGCACCATCGAATCCGCTTTTTTGACAAAAGCCCAAATCAGCAGAATCAACGGGACGATCACCGTAAATAACACTGCTAATCGGTAGTCTGTCCAGACTAAGGCTCGAAGGATTTGCTCTTGCATTGCTTGTTGATGAAATGACCTTTATCTATGTTATTGCAGGGGGGCAGCATACGCCTTAATATCCACTAGCGATCGCTGACTTCCCTGGAACCTAATGCAGAGGTGTAATCTAACCCTTATCACCTCAAAAATAAGCAGCTGGAAGTGCCTTTAGGGGGTTTCCAGCTGCTTGAGCCTATAGATTGATTTGCCCAAAAAGGGCAAATCCCATCCTGAAGCAAGAAAAATTTACTCGTCGTAGATCCGGCACTCATCCGCTTCGGGGTTAGCGTCGCAATACATCTCAAGGGAATTTTTCGGCTTGCCTTTTTGACGCTGGTGCGATGCTTCAGCTTGTAGTTCTTCCACGACATCCCAGGCAGCTGCACAGTCGCCTGATGCTGCTCCCTTAACATCACAAACTGTTCTTGCTTGTTCGCGTTCTTGTTCGATTTTTTCTTCGATGTTGCTCATTACTTTCCTTTCCCGATTACTGTACTTCAGTACAGAAAACTCCTGGTTGACACTCCCTATCCCGGTTGGGAATTAGGATTTTTGGGTCAAACTGCCTTTTGTAGGTTGTCCTTACTCAGGCTTCTGGATTTTGATACCTAGGTTATTGTACCTACTCTGGCTTGTTAATTCCCGTGTATCTTACGGCGCTCGATAGACCATTCTAGTGATATCGCGAAGTAGTCTCTCCAGAATTGAATTGAGCTTTATTTTTTAAGATTCTGCCCTTTCTGAATTGTTACTACTTAGTTAACATCCCTCCGGTTTCTCCCTTATATTAACTTATGTTAAATAACATTGCAGAGCTTACCTTCATGATTTAATGATACCTGACTATGTTTTGTACTCTCACTCCTTCTGAAGGTTTAACTTAACAAGGCTACTTTTAGAGTTATCTCTATCTCTGTTAAGATGAAGGATTAAATGCTTGCCAACTACCCCAATAAGCGCCAGCATCGGCAATGAATTTGGCAAAACGAATGGCTAATTCGATTCAGTGGGTAAATGCCTTATCAACCCGTCCCTCTTTGGAAGCAGCAGTCGCAGAAGTAGTAGACCGCGTCCAAGAGACATTAACAGCAGAACCCGATCTAGGGCTGGTGTTTATCTCGTCTGCCTATGCCAGCGAGTATCCCCGCCTGATGCCCTTGTTGAAGGAGCGGTTGTCGGTTCCTGTGCTAATTGGCTGTGGAGGGAGCGGCATTATTGGCATGAATCAGCAAGGTAAAGCGCGGGAACTTGAGGGAGAGCCTGCGATAAGTCTCAGCTTGGCTCATCTGCCTGATGTAAAAGTTCATGCTTTCTATATTCCCTCAGATAACTTACCAGACTTAGACAGTCCTCCAGAAGCCTGGGTAGAGTTGGTTGGCGTTCCACCTCAGGAACAACCTCAGTTCATTTTGTTAGCCGAACCCTTTTCCTCTGGGGTTACAGACCTACTCCAAGGGTTAGATTTTGCTTATCCAGGGTCGAATAAGGTAGGAGGGTTGGCAAGCGCTAGTGCGATGGGGGCACCGAGTGGTTTGTTTTGTAACTATAAAATCTACCGTGAGGGAACGGTTGGGGTAGCCTTAAGCGGCAATATCGTATTAGAAACAATTGTGGCGCAAGGCTGTCGCCCGATCGGTCAAACGTATCAGGTGACGAAGGGCGAACAGAACATTCTGCTGGAAGTGACCGAGCAGGATGGCACGAAGATCACAACGGGCGAGGCTCCATCGCGTCCGCCATTGGATGTTCTGCGAGATTTAATCCAAAGTCTGAGCGAGGCAGACCGACAACTGGCACAACATTCGCTGTTTGTGGGTATTGCTAGGGATGAGTTTAAGCAGAAGCTGGGGCATGGAGATTTTCTGATTCGCAACTTGTTGGGAGTCGATCAAAGAGTAGGTGCGATCGCAATTGGGGGTCGCGTTCGTCCCGGTCAGCGCATCCAGTTCCACCTGCGCGATGCCCGTACCTCAGCAGAAGACTTAGAATTTCTCCTCCAACGGTATCAAAAAGAAACGTCCAACAACGCTGATGCTGCGGGTGCTTTGATGTTTGCTTGTCTGGGAAGAGGAGAAGGACTTTACGGGCAACCGGATTTTGATTCCCAACTCCTGCGCCGCTATTTGAATAACATTCAGCTAGGTGGCTTCTTCTGCAATGGGGAAATTGGACCCGTAGGCGGTAGTACGTTTCTGCACGGTTACACGTCGGTATTTGGAATTTGCCGTCAACCTTGAGGCATATTGCAGTCTGCGGCAGAAAACCACTCACCTTGAGGCGTTACCGTTAGTGCTTGGGTGGTGAGAACAATCTCCCCATTATCATCAACAATCCAACCCTGAGCTTCCACAAGCTGTTTGGGAGTAGAGCTATGGGGTGTTGTCGCTGGTGTAGTTTTATCGCCTATGTCAGAGTCGAGAGTGACCCAATTGGTTGTTACTGCTTCACTCTGTAGAGGTTCGTTAGGACTGGGGGGCAAACCACCTCTGCCTGTGATGATGAATTGATTTTTTTCCCGCGCTGTTGCACCAC
>DATNQT010000002.1:0-2873 GCA_036703885.1 Candidatus Sericytochromatia bacterium | reverse complement strand
GAGATTCTGAATTGTGCAAGTTATTTAATCCACGTTCCTAAGGCTTAAATTTAACGATTTGCTGGATTTAGCCTGAAACTAGATCTTATTTTTACCTCTTAACAAGAGCTTATTTATTTATAGTTAAATTCTCTATTGGTAGAAAAACGCTCCTGTAGCTTTTTCTACATGGTTGTTATATTTGTGTTGGTAGGATGTAATACCAATTTCCTTTTTGGACGCTACACTTTTGATCCCCCAGCCCCCGAAAATAAAAGTTTTTCCTTATATTCCCTCCTTAACAAGGGGGGCTAGGGGGGTCAAGGGGGGAGCAAGAAAAGTATCTGTAGTAAGCATTGAGGAATTTGGGATAACAGGCGAACTGATTAACTCGGTCATTAATTGATAGGAATTGGAAAGATGAGAAACAATCGAGGTCGATTAGCTCGTCGTCTAACGTTATTGTTTATTATAATTTCAATTCTTCCTATACTGATTAGCAGTAGTTTATCGGTCTACAGTGGATTTCAATTTAGCTATCAAGAGATTGCAACTCGGCAACAGAGTGTTATATCTCTAGGAGCGAGTTATATAGAAAGTTACATTGACAATATTTTTACCAAATTTAAAATTATAGGAGAACTGACCAGTAAAGAGCCTGCTCAAGTTATTCGCTCCTTAGAAGCGATGTGCAATAGTTTTCCGGGCTTCTATAGTGAGTTAGTAGTTACAGATAGTCAGGGAAAGGAATTATCTCATTTAATTGACTGTGTAGCCAGCCCCTCCCAGAACTTACTGAACCGTTCTAATTCAGAGCTTTTTGTGCGTACAAAACGGGATGAAATGTTTATGGGAGATGTCTTATTTTCCAAAGATAATCCCTTTGTACAAGTGTCAAAATTTATCAAAACTCAAAGCGGAGCCGAGTTTGTAGTAATGGCAGTGGTAAACTGTCGGTATTTATGGAAACCCGTAAGCTCCCTTAAACCCGGTGCAGGTAGCTATTTTTATATTGTCGATCGCCAAGGTAACCTGATTGGATACCGAGATATAAAATCAGTCGGGCAGAAAAAAAGTTTAGCTTCATTACCCCCTGTCCAGTCTCTACTCAATCAACGTCAGGGAATTGTAGCTAAACGATACAGGGGTTTACTTGGCGTAGAAGTTATCGGTACATCAACGCTAGTGGGAAAGGCAAATTGGGGTGTTGTTGTAGAACAGCCAGTGGAGCAAGCCTTGGCGGCACCAGCGCAATTATTGAGAAATTTAGTTCTGTTGATTGGAGCCGTTATCTTTGTAGCAGGTGTTGTGGCAATTGGGTTAGCTAGATATATTGTGCAACCAATTAATTTATTGGCTCAGGGTGCTGAAGCGATCGCACAAGGAAATCTTACTTACTCCCTAGACATTTCTTCAAAGGATGAAATCGGCATCTTAGCTCGCACGTTTAATCAAATGACACGGCAGTTAAGATTATCTCGCGAGGAATTAGAGAATTACAACCGTACTTTGGAACAAAGAGTTGAACAACGCACTGAAGAATTAAAGAAATCTCAACAACGTCTCTCACTCCTTTTCCAGCAGACACCTTTAGCCGTGATTGAATGGGATACTAATTTTGAAATTACGGACTGGAATCCAGCGGCAGAAGCGATTTTTGGCTATAGCGCCATCGAAGCAATCGGTCGTCATGCTGCGGGACTAATAATGCCTGAAAGTGCAAGATCTCAGGTGAACCAACTCTTCAATGACCTTTTGACTCAAAGAGGCGCAACTCGCACCACAAACGAGAATTTCACTAAAGACGGCAGAACCATTCTTTGTGAATGGTACAGTACATCTTTGATTGACGATGAAGGAAATGCGATCGGAGCGGCTTCAATGGCTCTGGATATCACAGTTCGCAAACAGGTAGAAGAAGAACTTCGCAAAAGTAAGGAGTATCTACGACTAATTATCGATAATATTCCTCAACAAGTTTTCTGGAAAGACACCAATTTAGTTTTCCAAGGGTGTAACAAAAACTGGTCAAATGCCGCCCAGATTGAAAGCCCAGAAGCAGTAGTAGGTTTAACTGACTACGACTTAACTACGAATCGAGAAATAGCAGATTTCTACCGTAGCCAAGACCGTCAAATCATCGAGAGGGGTACGCCTGAATTACACGTTATTCAGACTAAGCAAAAACCCTCAGCCGATGGGCAAACGATTTGGCTAGATACTAATAAAATTCCCATACATGACTCCAAAGGCAATGTCATTGGCATCTTGGGAGTATTGGAAGATATTACCCAGCGCAAGCAGGCAGAAGAGGCATTGCGCCTTGAGAAGGAAAAGTCTGAGCTATTGTTGCTCAATATCTTACCAGGACCGATCGCACAACGCCTGAAATACGAATCTGGCTCAATTGCCGATAGCTTTGCAGAAGTAACAGTTTTATTTGCTGATATCGTTGGCTTTACAAAACTTTCGACTCGCGTATCGCCGATTGAACTGGTGGAACTGCTCAATCAGATATTTTCCACCTTCGATCGCCTCGCAGAAAAGCATGGCTTGGAGAAGATTAAAACGATTGGGGATGCCTATATGGTAGTGGGAGGACTCCCAACTCCCCGTGCCGATCATGCCGAAGCGATCGCAGAAATGGCGCTGGATATGCAATATGCGATCGCTCAATTCAACCACGAAACCAGCGAGTCGTTCAGTATCAGAATTGGCATCAACACCGGACCCGTTGTCGCCGGAGTGATTGGTATCAAAAAGTTTATCTACGACTTGTGGGGCGATACCGTCAATACTGCTTCTCGGATGGAATCCCACGGCATCCCCGGTTACATTCAGGTTACGGCAGACACCTATGAGCGATTACAGGATAAGTTTGTACTTGACGAACG
>DATNQT010000001.1:0-11982 GCA_036703885.1 Candidatus Sericytochromatia bacterium | reverse complement strand
GATTTCGCAGGAGTTAAGCCTGCTGACGTTACTGGATTGCCATTTTGGGAAACGTGTTGGTGGAGAGAGGGGGTTTCGGAGCAGGGGAGCAGGGGTTATTTCGGAGCAGGGGAAGCAGGAGAGACGTACCGAAGGGTGTCTGAACTGAGTGTTAAACAGGAGCAGTTAAGGGAGGCGATCGCAACGGCAGCTTCCGGTCAGTTCGTGCGTTATGAGGTTGATATCAGAGGCGTTGGCGATAGTGCGATCGCTATTGACTTCTCGATAAAACCCGTCCTTGATGAAACTGGCAACGTTGTTCTGCTGATTCCAGAAGGGCGTGACATTACTGAACGCAAAAAGGTAGAACAGCGTTTGCGACTGTTCGAGTCAGCGGTCGTAAATGCCAATGATGCCATACTCATTGCTGAAGCAGAGCCGATTAGTTTGCCAGGACCGAGAATTATTTATGTTAATGAAGCGTTTACCCGCATGACAGGTTATAGCGCCGAAGAAGTCATCGGTCAAACGCCACGCCTATTACAAGGAGAGAAAACAGACCGCACCCAACTCGATAGAGTCCGTCATGCCCTTCAAACGTGGCAATCAGTCCGAGTAGAACTCATCAACTATCGAAAAGACGGTTCCCAGTTCTGGGTCGAGTTGGAAATTGTGCCAGTGGCGGATGAGACGGGTTGGTTTACCCATTGGGTTTCGGTACAGCGAGACATTACCGAACGTAAACTTGCAGAAGCCGCTTTACGGGAGAGTGAAGCCCGTTTCCGAGCCATTTTCGAGTACGCGGCGGTGGGGATTTCTAAGGTGACACTATCGGGGCAGTTTCTCCAAGTCAACCAACGATTGTGTCAGCTTTATGGGTATACCGAGTCAGAACTCTTGGCGCTGACTTTTCAGGAGATTACCTACCCTATAGATTTAGATGCTGACTTGAAGTATTGGCAGCAGCTGTTGGCGGGTGAAATTCCCAGTTATTCCCTTGAAAAGCGCTATGTTCGCAAGGATGGTCAAATTCTCTGGGGGAATCTCTCGGTATCCGTAGTGTGCGACTCAGCAGGGGTTCCCCAGTATGCTCTAGGTGTGATGGAGGATATCTCGGAGCGCAAGCAGGCTGAGATAGCCCTGCGAGACAGCGAAGAACGGTGGCAATTAGTCCTCAAGGGCAATAATGACGTTATTTGGGACGTGAATCTGAAAACCAATGAAGTCTTTTTCTCCCCTCGGTGGAAAGAAATGCTGGGCTATGAAGACCAGGAGATTGCTAACCACAATGATGAATGGCTAACCCGCATCCATCCCGACGATCTCGATCGGGTAATCCAATCCAACCAGAATTACTTCAACCAAAAAACCCCAAATTACACTGTAGAGTACCGCTTGCGGTGCAAGGATGGTAACTACAAATGGATTCTAGGGCGGGCACAGGCTGTTTGGGATGAAGCGGGGAACCCAGTACGACTGGTGGGATCAAATCGCGACATTAGCGATCGCAAACGAGCAGAAGAAGCCCTACAGCAGAGTGAAGCTCGCCTGCAAAAATTAGCAGCCAACGTGCCGGGAATGCTTTATGAATTTGTGCGACACCCAGATGGTTCTTACAGGTTTGCTTACGTTAGTTCTGGTTGCCGGGAGATTAACGAGTTTGAGCCGGAGCAGCTTTTGGAAAATATGGCATTAGGCTTTGAGATAGTTCATCCAGATGACGCACCAAGGTTAGTAGAATCGATCAAGATCAGCGCCCAAACTTTAGAACCTTGGGTCTGGGAAGGGAGAATTATTACACCTTCAGGGAAGCTCAAATGGACTAGAGGAGCGGCTCGACCGGAACGCTGCGCCAATGGAGATATTCTTTGGCACGGTTTAGTGGTTGATGTGAGCGATCGCAAGCGAACGGAGATCGAGCTGAGAGCTGCCAAAACTGCCTTAGAACAGCAAATCGAACGAGTTCTGCTGAGTGAGAGAATTACTCAAGAGATTCGCTCTAGCTTAAAGCCACAGCAAATATTTCAGACAGCAGCGATCCAAATTAGTCAAGCTTTCGGCGTTGATCGCTGCCTGATTCATATCTACATAGAGCATCCCACCCCCCAGATTCCTTTTGTTGCAGAATACAAACAAGCTGCAATTGAATCGATTCTGGATAGAGAAGTGCCAGTGCTTGGCAATCCCCACGCTGAGTTACTTTTAACCCAAGACCAAGCAGTTGCCACCTATAATGTCTACGCCGATCCTGTGCTAAAGGCGGCTTCATCCCTTTGCCAGCAAATCGGTTTGAAGTCGATGCTAGCCGTCCGAACTTCCTACCAGGGAAAACCCAATGGCTTGATTGCTCTTCATCAGTGCGATAGCTTCCGTCACTGGCGCGCTCAGGAGATTGAACTCATAGAATCACTAGGGGCACAACTAGGAATTGCGATCGCTCAAGCCAATCTCTTAGAGCAAGAAAAACAACGCCGTCGAGAACTAGCTGCCCAAAATCATGCTCTAGAGAAAGCCAAACAGCAGGCAGAAGCGGCTAACCAGGCAAAAAGCCACTTTTTGTCCAAGATGAGCCACGAACTGCGTACTCCCCTCAACGCCATCCTCGGCTTTAGCCAGGTGATGGCTCGTGACAAGTCTCTAAAAACAGAACAGCGCGACTATTTAGACATCATCAATCGCAGTGGCGAACACTTGCTAGCACTCATTAATGACATTTTGTCAATGTCTAAAATTGAAGCGGGTCAAGTTACCCTGAATAAAAATCGCTTTGACCTGTATCGCCTGCTCGACTCAATGGAAGAAATGCTGCAACTAAAAGCGGCGTCCTCAGGCATCGAGCTTCTATTTGAACGAACCAAAGACGTACCCCGCTATATAGAAACCGACGAAAGTAAATTACGTCAAGTCCTAATTAACCTCTTAGGAAACGCGCTCAAATTTACTCAAGTCGGCTCTGTCACCCTGCGCGTGAGAATGGGAAATAGAGATAGGAGCCTGGATATTAGCACTAGCAAAGCGAAACCGTTAGGTCTTGCAGGACGAAGTTCAAACATAGGGAACACAGAAGAAGTCCAACCTACTCCCTACGTGCTAATCTTTGAAGTCGAAGACACTGGTCTTGGTATTGCCGCCGACGAACTAGACAGCTTATTTGACCCCTTTGTGCAGACTCAAACAGGTCGCCAGTCGCTAGAAGGCACCGGATTAGGTTTATCAATTAGCCAACAATTTGTGCAATTGATGGGAGGAGATATTACCGTCAGGAGTACGTTGGGTCAGGGAACAATTTTTACATTTGATATCCAAGTTGGCTTGGCAACTTCAGCGGATGAACAGCCAATATATAGCAAACGACGGGTCATTGGCTTAGAGCCTAATCAACCGACCTATCGCATCCTAGTTATCGAAGATGCAGCCGTGAACCGCAAACTATTGGTTAAAATTCTTGAGTCCTTGGGGTTTGAGGTACGCACGGCAGTTAATGGTCAGGAGGGAGTCGCTCTATGGGAGAAATGGTCACCGCATCTGATCTGGATGGATGTAGTCATGCCCGTCATGGACGGCTATGAGGCAACTAGAGCGATTCGAGTTAGAGAGAGTGGGAAACAGGGAGAGGGGGAGAAAGATGACGTGGGTAGTAGTATTGAGGAATTTTTTGTGCCTGCCAAAACCGCCTCACCTAATAACTCTCCAAGAACTGTAATTATTGCCCTAACTGCTAGTGCGTTTGAGGAACAACGAGAAGCCATCTTAAGAGCAGGTTGCGATGACTTTCTCCCTAAACCTTTCCGAGAAGAGGTACTGCTGGAAAAGATCGCCCTACACTTAGGGGTGCGTTATCTCTATGAAGAGCAACCACCTGCCTTATCTCAATCGCCAGTTTTTGTAGAGCAACTCTCCCCAGATGCTCTATCTGTGATGCCTGTATCTTGGAGAACTCAACTACATCAAGCGGCTCTCTACGCTGATGAAGAGTTAATGAACCAGTTAATTGAGCAAATTCCCCTAGAACATAGCTCTTTGCGACGAATATTGAAAGAGATGCTAAGTAACTTTCGTCTTGAGCAACTCATCAATTTAAGTGAACGAGCTTGTCATGAATAGCGACCAAGTATCGACACCTTTGGCAGACCTCCTAATTGTTGACGATACACCGGATAACCTGCGCCTTCTCTCTACTATGCTCACGCAGCAAGGGTATAAAGTCCGAAAAGTAATTAGTGGGCAGCTAGCTCTTAGGGTCGTATCAATAGCTCCACCAGAGCTAATTTTACTTGACATCAATATGCCTCAAATGAATGGCTATGAAGTCTGTGAAAAGCTCAAAGCCAACCCCCAAACCTCACAGATTCCTGTAATTTTTATCAGCGCTCTTGATGATGTATGGCATAAGGTCAAAGCCTTTCAGGTTGGTGGTACAGACTACATCAGTAAGCCATTTCAGTGTGAAGAGGTTTTGGCTCGTGTTAAGAACCAATTAACCCTGCGTTCGTTTCAAAAACAACTGAGCGAGCAAAATGCACGTCTGCAACAGGAAATTCAAGAGCGTCAACAGGCAGAACAAGCCCTAATCGAAAGCGCCAATACTCTACGCAACCAGAACAAAGTGTTGATGGAACTAGCGAGGAATCGAGCACTCAATCAGGGAAATTTAAAAGTAGCTGTTCATGAAATCACAGAAGCGACTGCCCATAATCTTGGAGTTGAACGAGTCAGTGTGTGGCTGTATGACGAGACAAGGACTAAGCTGCAATGCTTCGATCTATTTGAGCGAAATCTTAAGCAACATAGCGAAGGAATTGAACTAGCAGCAGTAGACTATCCTGATTATTTTCAAGCTTTGCTCCAAGAGGACTTGATTGCAGCAGACAACGCTCATACGGATTCCAGAACGCAAGAGTTTTCTGAGTCGTATTTAACTCCCTTAGATATCAGTTCTATGCTTGATGCACCCATAGGGCGAGGGGGAAAGACGGTGGGAGTTTTATGTAGCGAACAGGTTGGCACGGCTCGTTATTGGACGCCTGAAGACCAAAATTTTGCTCGTTCGATCGCAGATTTAGTTTCTCTAGCACTTGAAGCACAGGATCGCAAACGGGCAGAAGAAGCCCTGCAGAAATCAACCAAGCGAGAACAAGAAAAAGCGCAAGCGTTAGAAGTTGCCTTAGAAGAATTGAAACGTACCCAAGCCCAACTTATTCAAACTGAAAAAATGTCGAGTTTGGGACAAATGGTCGCAGGCGTTGCCCACGAAATCAACAACCCTACGAGCTTTATCTATGGTAATCTTTTCCTTGCCCGTCAATACTTTCAAGAGCTAAAAGGCTTAGTTGAAGCCTACCAAAAAACTTACCCTCATTCCACGCCAGAAATTCAGCAGCTAGCAGCTGAACTCGACTTAGATTTTCTAGCTCAAGATTGGCAAAAACTGATGGATTCGATGCAGGTGGGGGCAGAGCGCATCCAGGAAATTGTTCTCTCACTCAATAACTTTTCTAGAGTGAATGAATCAGCTTTAAAAGCTGTAGATATCCATGAGGGTATTAACAACACTTTAATGCTTTTGGAACACCGACTTAGGGCAGCAGGCAATGTAAGTGAAATTAAGGTAATTAAAGAGTATGGTCATCTACCAAAAGTTACCTGTTATGTCAGTCAGTTAAATCAGGTATTTATGAATCTGCTGAATAATGCCATTGACGCCCTGCAAACCCAATCTTCCCCACGCATACTTACCATCCGCACTGAAATAAAGCACAAGACACCAGAAAAGCTATTACCTCAGGCTACGTCCTGTTTCCCTACAGCCTCTCACCTCTTGCCTGACTCAGTTATAATTCGGATTATTGATAACGGCCCTGGAATCAGCAAAGCAATACAAAAAAATATATTTGACCCATTTTTTACCACAAAGCCTGTGGGAACTGGTACGGGTTTAGGGCTATCGATCAGCTATCAAATTGTGGTGGAAATACATAAGGGTCAACTTAGTTGTGTTTCTGTCCCAGGACAAGGAACAGAGTTAATTGTGGAGATTCCAGTAATATCAAGTCTGCCGTAAAACATAGATCCCATTCGACCTTTGATCATGAGCCGAAAAACAACAAGACGAACTTTTTTGACGACAAGCGTTGCTGTTGCAGGTGGAACGATCGCAGGTGCAGCGTTGAAACAAAATTTCATCTCTGCCTCAGGAAATCAGCCACCCAGAGCAACAGCCATGCCAGAGCGAGTATTAGGCAATACTGGCGTTCGCGTGCCGATCTTTGGTTTGGGAGGCGCAGGACAAACCCCCTTATCTTGGGAGAATCGAGAGAGGGATGCTGTAGCGATTATCGAGCGTGCCTTGGAATTAGGTATCCGGTACTTTGATACAGCCGCTGGATATGGGCCGAGTGAAGATTATTTAGGTAAAGTACTGCCAGCGCATCGCGAGAAGATATTTCTAGCAAGTAAGACCGATCAACGCGATCGCGATGGAGCATGGAAACAATTAGAGCGATCGCTAAAACGCCTCAACACTGACCACCTCGATTTGTGGCAACTGCACCACGTCTCATTTAAGGAAGAACTCGACCAAATCTTTGGTAAAGACGGCGCAAGTAAAGCTATAGAAGAAGCCAAATCCCAAAAATTGATTCGCTTCACTGGTATCACTGGACATCACGAACCAGATATCATCGCCCAAGGGTTGCGTCGGTATCCCTTCGACACCACCCTCATTTGCATCAACGCCGCCGACAAACATCATCCTCGCCCCTTTATTCCCGCCGTACTGCCAGTAGCGCAAGAGAAGAACGTTGGCGTTATCGCCATGAAAATACCAGCTTACGGGCGTTTGTTCAAACCAGGCGTTCTGGATGGAATGCACCAAGCAATGGGATACACCCTCTCTCAACCCGGAGTACATTGTTGTGTGATTGCCGCTGAAACCGTTGCCCAGCTAGAGTCCAATGTAGAAGTTGCACGAGCATTCCAGCCACTCAACGACACAGCTTTAGCAGAAATCGAGCAACGCACCGTCGCCGCTTGGCAAGACAATACCTTCTTCCGTGCTTGGACTTAATCTAATATTTCAACAACACCTAACTGACCATCAATCCGCACCCGCTGACCATCTCGTAATATCTGAGTAGCGTTGTGGATATCCATTACTGCTGGGATACCATACTCGCGAGCAACAATTGCGCCATGAGAAAGACGCCCACCAACTTCTGCAATTAGACCACCAGCACGAGCAAGTAGCGGTGCCCAACCGGAATCGGTATAAGGGACAACAAGAATTGTTTGTCGGTCAATGTCTGGAACAGCTTCTAAATTAACCAAAACTCTTACTAAACCTTCTACCTGCCCAGAACTTGCCCCTATTCCTTGCAACCGTTGTTGAGAAGGGTGGGATGAGGAAGAAGGAGCAAGGGGTGCGGGAGGAGTATTACCGTAGACTAGGGGGGGTATGGGGGTAAGTTGGCGATTGTGTTCAAGTTGCGTTAGCGAAGCGCTTCCGAAGGAAGATCGCCTTTGTTCTAAAACTTGAGGTAGTAGCTCTTTTAGTTCTCGGTCATCATCAGCAACAAGGCGGCGAATTTCAGAAAACTCTAGGAAGAAAATATCTCCGGCTTCAGATAGTAACCCTGATTGCAGCCAGCTTCTCTCTAGTGCCACGAAACTCCAGCGCAGGTGAGCCAGTAGCTGAGAATAGACTTCGGTAACGTGACCTTTGAGATTAAGGCGGCTTTGTATCACCTTAGCTTGCCAACGCTGTGTCTTCTGAGGCGGAAACTCCGGTATCGTCTGAGTCAGAAACTGCGTGAACATTTGCCGAATCGGTCGAGGGTCTTCTTTCCAAGTCGGAACAGCAATATCGGTAGCTACTTGGCTCAGGTAGCCATAGCGATCGAGAAATTCGTTAAACTGCTCCAAGATGCTTTGACCATCGGGAATCTCCGCCAGGTTAGCAAAAAGGGAAGCTGCCTTTTCATCTGGAACCTTCTCCCAGCGCAGGGAGGGGCGGACATCGGCGGCTAGTTGAGCGAGCGATCGCAAACTTGCCACCTCCGGCATCTGGCTATTATCCAGTTCGGAATCCTGAACCCGCAGCACTGCCTGCCGAAACGACATACTCAAGGGAGCCAGAATGCTGTAGTAAGTCGCTCGTTTCAACACCTCCAAAATCCTGTCTACTCGTTCTAGGAGTGCCGTCGGGGATAATTCAGAAGCAGGAAGAGCCGTTAGCTGACTCAGGAGAGGGGAAAATTGCTTTTGGAAATCTGCCTCAAAGTCTTTTTCTAAACTCCATTCCCGACCCAGTAATCGCAGTAATCCAGGCAGGTTCCGCAGGGTTGAACTCGTTGGCGGTTTGGAGAACTTCGCGCCTCTGGTGAGAAATTCCAAACTTTCGGGAGGAAGACCCATGCGCCGAAAAATCTGTCCCAACAACGTGGCATTGAAGTAGGCATGGGAGTAATGAAGCGTTGCTGTTTCATTAAAATCTAATCCAGCGGCTCTATCTCCTAAAACTACAGTAAAGATTTCTCCCCAGACGCCGCAAGTGAGAGGACGATTGATCGACCAGGTAAGGGGACGAATTAATCCCGGAATCACTTCAGCGGCAATCTTACGAGTCCAGATGGGTTGCAGCGTAGTAATCGGTCGCGCCTGCAATAACCACAACTCCTGACCGTCATAAGTCCATTCAATATCCTGGGGAATACCGTGGTAACGGTCTTCCAACTGACGTGCTAGCCGTGCTACTTCCTGGATTAAGGCAGGGGGTAGATCGCCACTGCCTTCAATTTGGGGAGGGGGGAGTGGGGAGGAATTTTCTTGGTTGCTGCTGTATTCCTGTGACTCCTTAATATAAACTCGGTACTGATCTGGTGTTACTCGCCCGGATACGACTCGTGTAGCATCCCCTGGCAATCCTTCAATCACTACCGCATCACCTTGCTGAAAAATGGGGTCGCGGCTAAAGGCGACGCCGGAGAAAACGCCCCGAACTTGTTTTTGAATCAGCACTGCCATTGCATTGTCCGGTAGTTCTCGTGAAGCAGAGACGTTCGGCGAGACGTTCGGCGAGCGCTCAGTCGAGTCGCGCTCAGTCGAGCCGCTGTTCGCCTTAGCGAAATCGCGTCGATACTGGACAGCGGCTGGGTTATGGTAGGACGCCAAGACTTGAGTAATAGCCTCCTGCAAGGCGGGTCTACTGGTAACATCCAAAATACTTTGATACTGTCCTGCTGCTGAGGCTTCAACTGAATCTTCCCCCACGGCTGAAGAACGCACTACCAGTGGCTCGGCGTCAGAGGCTGGAAGGTATTGAATGAGGGGTCCTAGGTCATCTCCTGGCGGTAATACCCATCCAGGTGGCACGGAATAGCCCCAACGCTTGAGCTGAGATAGGGTTGCCGCTTTTTGCCCAACTTTGCTAGCGTCTAGCTCAGTGTCAAGAGAAATAATGGCACGATCGCCTCGAAAAAAACGAAACACTGGTTGAGATTCTGCCTTTCCTTCCTGTGATGGAAGGTCTAAATCATCGGGAATTTTTTGATAAATCCAAGCCAGCAATCCACCAAGGGTGAGCGCAGCTACAATTCGTGCTGATTCATGGGGGTGTAGCAGGAAAAGCATTAACGGAAACAGGATTAAAATTCCATAGCGTCCGGAAGTGCGATCTCGAAAAATTGTAAAGCTAATTCCTCCAATTAAGAATACAAGTAACGCTGCCTTTGGGTCATGAACTACAAAGCCCCAAACAACGTTAGTTGTACCCGCTCCTTTCGCCATCCAATAACGACCCATGACTAGCATAATCAGAGCAATCAGCTCCCATGCTGATTCAGCAGGAAAGAAATAACGAGCCAGTAAGACAGCCGCAATTCCCTTTGCCGCCTCCGATAATACCGCCAAGATACCCGCGAACTTTCCCCCGTGGTAAAAAGCCGCCGAAACTGAGATATTACCAGTTCCCAGGCGTGATAGCTGACGCCCTGTTAGAGCATAGGTAATCCAAGAAATCAGGGGAAGTCCACCCAGAAGAGGGCAGAGTGTAAGGATGATTAAAGACCCCCAAACCTGTGTTAGCGTCATGGGACTCATCAAATCACAGCAATTCTTTAATCCTACAACTGGCAAGTTCAGGTCAAGCTTGCTGTAGTCCATTTAGCCATCAATCACTGTATTACTCAAGGACTGCACCCTGAAGTTAGAGCTTATCAGGGAATCGATAGAATTGACAGAATGGGAAAAATGTGCAGTAAGATGGCGATCGCTTTTAGTGTCGCTCTGTAATACACTGACCAAATTACTGCACCCAGCTACGCATTCCCCCATCCTTAGCCAGATCATGAGCGAACTACAAACTGAATATGACACACCCTGGAAAGATGCTATAGAGAGTTATTTTGAAGAGTTTATCGCCTTCTTTTTTCCGCAGGCTCATGGGGATATTGATTGGACACAAGGCTATGAATTTCTCGACAAAGAACTGCAACAAGTTGTGCGGGATGCAGAACTAGGGAAGCGTTTAGTCGATAAATTGGTGAAGATTTATCGCACTGGTGGCGAAGAAACCTGGGTATTGGTTCATGTAGAAGTCCAAAGTCAGGAAGAAAGCAATTTTGCCCAGCGGATGTATGTTTACCACTACCGTATTTTTGACCGTTACAAGCGCTCGATAGCAAGTTTAGCGGTGTTGGGTGATGAGAGAGCCACTTGGAGACCAAATCAGTTTAGCGATGAGCTATGGGGTTGTGAAGTTAGGTTCAGATTTCCGGTGGTGAAGTTGCTAGACTACGAGCAAAGGTGGCAAGAGTTAGAAGCTAGCCGCAACCCCTTTGCCACGGTGGTGATGGCTCACTTAAAGGCTCAAGAAACCCGCAACGATGCACAAGAACGCTTTTCGAGTAAGCTTTATCTGACCCGACGGCTGTACGAGCAGGGATATGAGCGGGAGGATGTGATTAATCTCTTCCGGTTTATCGACTGGGTGATGAGCTTACCGCAAGAGTTAGAACAAGATTTTTGGCGAGAAGTGATTCAGTTACAGGAGGACAGACGGATGCCGTACATCACGAGTATAGAGAGAATCGGAATTCAAAAAGGAATTGAGCAGAGCCTCCAGCAGATGAGGCAAATCCTCTGGGAGAGCATTGAATTAGGCTTGAGGTTAAAGTTCGGTGATGAGGGTTTAGAAATATTACCGGAAATCTCTGGAATTCAGGATGTGGAGCAATTGAGAGCCATTCATAGAGGACTGCTAACGGTAAACACACTAGAGGAGCTGCGTCAGCTTTATCAGCCAACGACTTCAGACGCAAGTGAAGAAGATTAGGGAGTTAGTTAGTGCGATCGCTTTTCTTCGAGTAGTGGGCAATGTGTCATCTAAAGGGGAGTGCGATCGCTAATTGGGTAATACTGTTGTTGCGCTTGCTTTGGTGAAGCACTTCCACAGGACGTTCAACAGCCAAGCTTTTACGATTGAGTTTAATGTGAGAAATAAAGATTAAGATTACCCAGCCTCAGTGCGAGGAGTATCATCGAGGGAATAGGCGCTTTCCACAAATCTCTGCACCTGAGATAACCAGTCTTTAATCAACTCATGAGGAAATTCTGCGGCTGTAGAGTGAAGATTGGCTACCAGACACTCCCATTGCGCTGCCACGTCATAAAGCACCTCGCGGAGAAAAATGGCTTCCAGGGTTTCATCTTCTTTCCCTGTGCCTTCCATCAATAACCAATGCTGTTCATCTGACCAGTCAGCGAGAACTTTGCTAGTTAAGGTGTGGTTGGCAACTTGAGCTAACCGATACTTGAATTCTCCCAGGATACCTTTCTCTTCTAGCATTCCTACGGTCGCCTGTTGATTTCCTTTCCGGTCTGCGGGTCAATTTGAATGTGACCCAAATCTTTCGGTCGCTTTGGGTGAACCTGAACAACTCTCCCTTGGATATCATAGCTCTCATACCATGTTCGAGTCACTTGCCCAGTGGTAGCATCCACTTCAAC